>JAFZPY010000092.1 GCA_017552475.1 Bacteroidales bacterium
ACGAGATATCACGTTGTGACTGGAGTAGACGTGTGCTCTTCCGATCTCCCCTTGTCATCAAGGTGGCATCCATATCGTCAGCCCGCATTCAGGTCTACTTCATTGACAACGAAGACTACTTCAAACGCAAGCAGATCTACACCGACGAGGATGGCAAATTCTTCCAGGACAACGGCGAGAGAGCCATCTTCTTCGCCCGCGGTGTCCTTGAGACCGTCAAAAAACTCCGCTGGGCTCCGGACATCATCCACTGCCAGGGTTGGATTTCCCACATTCTCCCTCTTTACCTCAAGAAAGCATATCGCGACGATCCTATATTCGCCACGAGCAAAATCGTCCTCTCCCTGTACGACGACACCCCTGTCGAAGAGTTCCCCGCCGACTTCGCGGAGACGCTCCTCTACGGTGCCATACAGCCTTCTGACCTCGCCCTGGAGGGTCCGGTCACTGGCATGGATATTGCTAAACTTGCAGCTCGGTACTCCGATGGCATCATCATGGGGTCCGAGGGCATCGATCCAGGTCTCGCTTCATATTGCGGCACTCTCGGCGTTCCCGTTCTACCATACAATGCCGCATCGGTCGCAGACGGTACCTACATCGATGACTATAACAGTTTTTACGACAGATTAAGTGATGAAGCTTAGACTCTTCCTATCATTCGTTTCAGCCGCATGCGTCCTGAGCGGCTGCATGCAGGTCAATTCCGAACTCGGACGCGACCTGATTGCCACAAACCAGCGCTACGACATCTACTCCATAGAAATCCCCGTCACAGACATTTCACTTGACGTACCGGACAGCCTCTCCGGCATGTCCTCCAAACGCATCACCGTCGGTGCCATCAGGGAGGAAGAATTCGGCCTCACCACAAGAGGAGCCGCTTTCGCCCTCGTCCCCATCCTTGACACCCTCGACTTCGGAAAGGATGCCATTTTCAAGCAGTTCCACTTCGCCACGGCAGCCGACACCGTCTCCCTCGCCGACGAGAGCGAACGCTACATCATCCAGAAAATCAATGTCTACGAACTCTCCGAGCCTATCGACTTCGAGACATACAACACCAATACCACCATCGCCCACAAGCCCGGCCGCATCACCCGCGGCGTACCTATGTATGCGGGCGGCGACTCCCTCTCATTCGACTTCTCCGAAGAATTCGGCCGTAAATACATGCAGATTCTCCAGGAAGATCTCGACACCATGACAGCCTACACGGCCAAGTTCCCCGGCATCTACATCGAGACCGATGCGCCGGTCGGCAACGGGGGCCGTATCAACATGTTCGAGCTCTCCTGCCTGAGCGTCTACAGCTCCGCCTTCTACCGCAACAACAACGTCGCCGAACTCAAATTCAGCGCCGTCTACGACGGAGAACGCAAGGATACCTCATTCCTGTTCATCTACGGCGAGCCCTACTTCTATGACGAAGTTGCCTACGTCGATGCCGGCGTGCGCATCCCCCAATACTCCTTCAACGTCACCGGCCATGAATCCCGCGACCGCGTGGGCGCCGCTGGCAGTGTTATCCCCGTCGAGGGCGGCGGCGGCCTGAAACCCGTTATCGCCGCAGCCGACATCAGGAGCAAGGTCATAGCCGAAATCAGCAAGAACGGCGCCCCCGAAGACGTCATCATCAACAAAGCCACCCTCCATCTCCCCTTCGAGATGCCGGAGGACTACAAAGAGCTTGACCTCTTCCCTACTACCCTCAATCCGACCTGCCGCGTCAAGACCGACACCAGCATCACATTCGCCGGCCTGACCGACTCTTCCAACTCTTCCGAGAACCAGGGCACCATCGACAGGTCAAACCTCGAATACTGCCCCGACATCACCCACCACCTTCAGGAACTCATCAAACTCAAGGATACCGACAAGCTTTCCAACTACGACGTCTGGTTCCTGATTGTAAGCTCCGAGACTGAAGAGACAGCCAATTCATCTTCATACAACGAGTATTACCAGAACCTCATGTATGCCAGCTACTACAACAGCCTCTACGGCTACGGCAACTACGGTTATGGCTACGGCAGCGGCTATTCAAGCTACTCCAATTACTACAACTACATGATGCTCGCACAGATGTACTCCGGCACCTCCAGCACCTCCACCACATCCGAGCTCGACATCACCCGTTTCTACAGAGCCTCACTCAACGGACCCGCTGCGACCGGGGTCCGTACTCCCACCCTCAAAGTGGTATATTCACTGCCGAGGAAATAGCGGTTCCTAAATTTTCTGCCTATGACAGAAAAAAGCTTTAATAAATATTTCAATTACGGCCTCATGTTCTGCATGCTGGCCGTCATTGCCGTTGCTACGGCATTCAAGTTGCAGGACCCCGGACAGAGGGTCGTCATGCTTCTTCTCGCGAGCTTCGGCACCCTTCTGGGTGTACTCAGCACAATACTCTCAGCCAACGGCCTGATACTCACATTCCTTTTCGGCGCGATAGACGTCTCCATCGGAGCGGCCCTGGCTCTGGACAGCGGCCTTATGGGCAACTTCGCCCTCCACGCCTTCTTCTTCCTGCCCATGCAGTTTGTCGGCATGTGGCAATGGTACAAGCGCGGAGCCCGCACCAAGGACGCCAAGGTCAAGGCCAGAAGGCTCAGCACCAAGGGGATAATTATAATCCTCGGATTAGTCGCAGCCGGCCTGGCTCTCGTCTACGGAGTGCTGTACTACATTGACTTCGCAAAGTTCAACAACGGGGCCATCGAAGCTATTGACAGGCATAAGATATTCTGGGACAGCGTAGTGCTTGTTCTCAACGTCACAGGACAGGTGCTCATGTCACTCGCATACTTCGAACAGTGGATTGTCTGGACCCTCGTCAATATCTCGTCAATCGTGATGTGGGGTATCGCCATGGGCTCCTCCGAGGCCAACGGATACACCCTCGTAATGCTGATCAAATACTGCTTCTACCTCATCAATTCGCTCAACGGTATCAGGATATGGTACCGCCTGAGCAAGCCGGAAGCTCTTGCATAATTCAGTTTTTTTTACTTACTTTGCACCGATATTTGTGTACCGCACAATTAGGAAATACGTATTATTAAAACATAAACTTAATTCAAAATTATCATGACTAACGAAGAAATCGTAAAGCAGGTCAAGGCTATCATCGTTGACAAGCTCGGCGTTGAAGAGTCCGAAGTTACCGAAAGCGCAAACTTCACAAATGATCTCGGCGCTGATTCCCTTGACACAGTAGAGCTTCTCATGGAGTTTGAGAAAGTGTTCGGCATCAAGATTCCCGATGAGGAGACTGCAGGCATCGCTACCGTAGCTGACGCCATCGCTAAGGTTGAAGAAAAACTCGCCAAATAATTTAAGCGATACAATCGTTACAAGAGGAACCTTTACAGGTCCCTCTTTTTTTGTGTCAGCGCGTCGTGGATACGGGCGGCGAGGACGGGAGAGGAGAGGAAAGAGGAGAGGTCAGCGAGGGGCGCGGCGGCGATGCGGGCTACGGAGCCATAGTGAAGAAGGAGCCTCTGCTCCGTCTTGGCTCCGACGCCCGGTATGGTTCGCAGCGCCGACTGGATTTGCGCCTTGGAGCGCAAATCACGGTGGAAGGTGATGCCGAACCTGTGCGCCTCGTCACGGATGCGCTGAAGGACTTTCAGGGCCTGCGAATTGCGGTCTATGAAGAGGGGGTAAGGGTCTCCGACCCTTATGACCTCTTCAAGCCGCTTTGCCAGGCCCACAACCGTCAGCGACTCCGTGAGGCCCAGCTCGGCCAGGGCCTGATAGGCCGCATCGAGCTGGCCCTTGCCGCCATCTATCACGACGAGCTGGGGCAGGTCATCCGGGTCCTCGGCCAACATGCGGGAATAACGGCGGTTGACGACCTCCTTCATGGATGCGAAGTCATTGGCGCCGATGACCGTCTTTATCTTGAACTTGCGGTAATCTTTCTTGGAGGGCTCTCCGTTGCGGAAAACCACGCAGGAGGCGACGGGATTGGTGCCCTGGATATTGGAGTTGTCAAAGCACTCCATGTGGCGTGGCAGCTCTTTCATGCCGAGAGCCTTGCGAAGCTCCTCCATGACCATGAGGCGGAACTGGTCAGGGTCGGTGTGTTCTTTCTGTTTGATGCTGTTGAAATGAAATTCTTTCGCATTCTTGGCGCTAAGTTCCAGCAGGGAGAGCTTATCGCCACGCACAGGAATACGGAACACCGTCCCGTCAATCTCCACATCCGGAAGAAAAGGCACTATAACCTCTTTTGACAAGGAGCCGAACTTGGACTCTATCTCAGCGATAAAAGTGCTTAGAATGGACTCCTGTGGTTCTTCCAGATGTGTCTTGAAGCCGAGGTTGAGAGACTGTATCACGGCACCGCCCCTGATGCGGAGGAAGTTGCCGAACGCCTCGTTGGAATCCACGACGAGCGAGAACACGTCCACATTGGTGTCGACGGCGGAGGTGATGACGGATTTGGAATAGTGTTTCTCAATGGAGGTCATCTTGTCCTTATAGAGCTGCGCCGCTTCGAAATCAAGAGCGGCGGCGGCCTCCTGCATAAGCGACTTGTAGTGCTGGACTATCTCGCCGCCCCTGCCGGTGAGAAGATGCACTATCTCATCAATCCATGACAGGTATTCTTCTTTGGAGACGCCCCCGATGCAGCAGCCCTTGCAGCGACCGATATGATAGTTAAGGCACGGGCGGAACTTATGCTTGAGGATGGCCTCAGAAGTAATCTTCAGGTTGCATGTACGCAAAGGATAGACATCCGAGAAAAACTGTACCAGGTTGCGGGCGTGGAGTACGGAACTATAGGGGCCGAAATAGCGGTTGCCATGCGATTTGTCCACACGGCGGGTGATATAGACCTTGGGGAACTCGTCGCCACTGACACATATCCAGGGGTAAGTCTTGCTATCTTTCAGGAGGATGTTGTATCGCGGCTTATACTGCTTTATCAGGTTGTTTTCAAGCAGAAGTGCGTCTGCCTCGGAGTCCACCACCGAGTACTGCGCATCAGCAATCTTTGACACCAGCACACGTGTCTTGGTGTTCAGCCTCCCGGGCGGGACGAAATACTGCGCTACCCTCTTGTGCAGGTCTTTTGCCTTACCTACATAAATCACATTTCCCTCGGCGTCATAATATCTGTAGACGCCGGGGGAATGCGGGAATAAAGCTATTTTCTCACGGATGTCCATAACGGGCTCCGGAAATTAATCAAGATATTTTGCAATCTCTTCGGAGATGGCAGGGCCACGGAGGTCGCGGGCGAGGATTGTGCCGTCAGGGCCGACGAGCATGATATGGGGAATGCCGTTGATGCCGTAGAGATCAGTCGGGATCTTCTGGGCATTTACGATCTGGAGCCAGGGTTCGCCAAGCTCTTTGATAGCGGCCTCGGTGTCTTCAACCTTGTCCCATACAGCCACGCTGAGGATGTCGAACTTATCTCCCTTGAAGCGCTTGTAGACCTCTTTGAGGTTGGGCACTTCTGCACGGCAGGGACCGCACCAGCTGGCCCAGAAGTCCACGAGGATGTATTTGCCTTTGCCGACATAATCAGAGAATTTCACGGTCTTGGTGTCAGCGGCATCAGGATACTGTACAACTTCGAAGTCAGTGAACATATTGCCTGCAGAGGTGCTGACAAGGCTTTCGAACTGCTTGCGCATGGACTTGTATCTATCAGTAGCCTTTACGTCATCTGAAAGACCGTCAAGAAGGGTGAGAGACTCTTCAGGGCTGGCCTCCGGAGGGAAGAAGTAAAGGGAAAGGATATTGCCGGGGTTTTCGCTGACGATGAGTCTGCGATGTTTGTCAAATTCAGCATAAATAGAGTCCACAACCGCGTCAAGTCTTTCACCGGTGAGGGAGTCTTCAGCCTCACGCAGCTGACGTCCGAGATTGTCTTCCCACTTCACGGCCTCGGTGAGTCTGTGCTGAACGGAAATCTTGGGAGAAGATGATTCGATTGTCGGGTCTCCTTCTTCGGGGACAACGAGCTTGAGGGCAGTACCGTCAAGCACGATAGGGAGACGCATGCCAGAACTGCGAACAACGCCCACAGTATAAGGGTTGGTAGGAAGGACTACGGAGAACTTGCCGCCTGCGAGGGCGACGGTAGTATCGAGGTCTCCGGCCTTGATGCGGATAGTTTCAGGTGCGTCTTCCCCGAGGTCACCAGAGAACTTGGTAACGGAAGAAGGAGACTGCGAGCATGCCGCAAGAGCGGCAAGGGAAGCAATTAGTAGAGATTTGTACTTCATAATGTAATAGTTAGAATGTGTGAACTCCTGCAAAAATAATAAAAAAGGGCGAACATTTGCATGTCCGCCCAGGATTTTATGGTTTTAGCACGTTGGCTATTTGGCATTGTTGCTACGGCTGCGGCCTCCACGGCGTCCGCCGCGCTCTCCACCGCGTCCGCCCTGACGGCCGGTATTGCCTGCGCCAGCCTGGTTGGCTGCTACGCCTGCGTTGGGAGAGAGATCCTGCTTGCCGTACTTCTCACCGTTGCAGATCCATACCTTGATACCGAGGGCGCCGACTTTGGTGCTTGCAACTGCAAGTGCATAGTCGATGTCTGCACGGAAGGTGTGGAGAGGGGTACGACCCTCCTTGAACATCTCGGAGCGAGCCATCTCGGCGCCGCCTACACGGCCGCTGATCTGGATCTTGATACCCTCGGCACCTACTCTCATAGCGGTAGCGACGGCCATCTTGATGGCACGACGATAAGACACGCGGCCCTCGATCTGACGGGCGATGCTGTCTGCTACGATGTTGGCATCAACTTCGGGTCTCTTGACTTCGAAGATGTTGATCTGAACATCCTTCTTGGTGACTTTCTTGAGCTCTTCCTTGAGCTTGTCAACCTCCTGGCCACCTTTGCCGATGATCACACCCGGACGGGCGGCATTGATGGTGACGGTGATGAGTTTGAGGGTACGCTCGATGACGATCCTTGAAAGGCTGGCCTTTGAAAGACGGTTCTCGAGATACTTGCGGATACGGTAATCCTCCTCGATTTTTTCCGGGTAGTTACCACCACACCAGTTAGAGTCCCAACCACGGGTGATACCGATTCTGTTGCTGATAGGATTTGTTTTCTGTCCCATATACTATTCCTCCACTGTTGATGGTTTCTTCACGTCGAGTACGATGGTGACGTGGTTGGAACGCTTGCGGATGCGTCCGGCTCTTCCCTGAGGGCAGGGACGGATTCTCTTGAGCGTACGGCCTTCGCCTACCATGATAGTCTTAACGTATACGTTACCGTTATCGAGTTCTTTGGATTTGTCCTGATTCTTGGACTCCCAGTTGGCGATGGCGCTGCGAAGGAGCTTCTCAAGACGGATGGAAGCCTCTCTCTTCGAGAATTTAAGAAGGTCGAGGGCCCGGTTTACTTCTACACCCCTCACGGTGTCAGCGACGAGGCGCATCTTGCGAGGAGAAGTAGGAACATCATTCAGTTTAGCGATAGCTGTCTGCTTCTTGGTCTCTTTCAGCCTCTCGGCCATAAGTCTTTTACGTTTTCCCATAATGTCTTCGATTTAAACATTATTTTTTATTATTGCCAGAGTGGCCTCTGAAAGTTCTTGTGGGTGCGAACTCACCAAGCTTGTGACCAACCATGTTCTCAGTTACATAAACAGGAATAAACTTGTTCCCATTGTGAACTGCGATAGTGTGGCCCACAAAGTCAGGGGAGATCATACTTGCACGTGACCAAGTCTTGACAACCTCTTTCTTCTTGCCGCCTTCATTCATGGCAAGAATCTTTTTCTCCAGGGCTTCCTGGATATATGGTCCTTTTTTAAGTGAACGACTCATAATCTCTTAAGTTTTATTCCGTTATTTCTTTCTTCTTTCAATGATGAACTTGTTTGAAACAGCCTTAGGATTACGTGTCTTGTATCCCTTTGCAGGAAGGCCCTTGCGAGAGCGGGGATGTCCACCGGAAGCACGTCCTTCACCACCACCCATCGGGTGATCATGATGGTTCATGACAACACCACGGTTGTGGGGACGACGGCCGAGCCAGCGGGAACGTCCTGCCTTACCGGCTGATTCCAGGTTGTGATCGGGATTGGACACGGTGCCCACGGTTGCACGGCAGGTAACAGGCACCATTCTGGTCTCGCCTGAAGGGAGACGGAGGATGGCATAGTTGCCTTCACGTGCTGCGAGCTGTGCGTATGTACCGGCTGAACGTGCCATTGCAGCACCCTGACCGGGACGGAGCTCGATAGCGTGAACGAGTGTACCTACAGGAATATCACTAAGAGGGAGGCAGTTGCCGACCTCGGGGGCTACGCCCGCGCCGGATACGACAGTCTGTCCTACCTTGAGTCCGTTAGGAGCGATGATGTAGCTCTTCTGACCATCTTCGTACTGGATAAGGGCGATACGTGCGCTGCGGTTAGGGTCGTACTCGATAGTGAGGACGGTTGCAGGAACGTTGTCCTTGACGCGAAGGAAGTCGATGAGACGATACATCCTCTTGTGGCCGCCGCCGATGTAGCGGACAGTCATCTGGCCGGTATTGTTGCGGCCGCCGGAGGATTTAAGAGGGACGAGGAGTTTCTTGTAAGGTTTGTTGGTCGTAATCTCCTCGAAAGAGCTGATAGCTTTGTTTCTCTGACCAGGGGTCGTCGGTTTGTATTTCTTGATTGCCATAGTCTTTCCTCCTCTTAGATGTTTTCGTAGAAGTTGATCTTATCATCGCCAGCGAGGGTGACGTAAGCCTTCTTGAAGTGATTTGTGCGGCCTTTGAGAAGTCCGGCCTTTGTGAAGCGAGACTTCCTCTTGCCATGATAGTTGACAGTGTTGACGTCGGAGACGCTTACATTGTACATCTGCTCGACAGCTGTCTTGATCTGGATCTTATTGGCGTTGCGATCCACGATAAAACCGTAGCGGTTCAGCTTTTCGCCCTGAGCCGTCAGTTTTTCTGTAACGATTGGCTTAATTAAAATTCCCATTTCGCGTTCTCCTTATTTTACCCTTGATGCGAGGATGTCCTGTACGCCGTCTACCATCACGAGAGTGTTGGAATTCATGATAGCGTAGGTGTTGATCTCGTCAACAGTGATGACTTTTACCTCAGGGAGGTTACGTGATGAAAGATATACATTGTTGGAATTCTCAGGAAGCACGACGAGGACCTTGCGGTTGCCAGCCTTGAGGGCTGAAAGGATACCGAGGAGTTCCTTTGTCTTGGGAGCTTCCATGGAGAACGGCTCAACGAATACGATGTTGTTCTCTTTAGCCTTGTAAGAAAGGGCGGAGAAACGTGCGAACTGTTTGAGCTTCTTGTTGAGCTTGGTGCGGTAGTCGCGGGGCTTGGGACCGAATACACGGCCACCACCAACGAAGATGTTGGCTTTCATGCTACCGTGACGAGCACCGCCGCCGCCTTTCTGACGGCCAAGCTTCTTGGTAGAATATGCGACCTCGCTGCGGTCCTTGGTCTTGGCTGTGCCCTGACGCTGGTTGGCGAGGTACTGGATTACATCAAGGTAAATTGCGTGATCATTGGGCTCAATGCCGAAGATCTGCTCATCGAGTACTACCTTCTTTCCGGACTCTGATCCGTCAATTTTGTAAACTGACAATTCCATAACTTAGGCCTCCAAAATTAAATAAGATCCTTTAGCTCCGGGAACAGAGCCTTTAACTACAAGAAGATTAGACTCAGGGATGACTTTGAGAACTTCGAGGTTGAATACCTTCACCCTCTCGGCACCCATGTGGCCCGCCATTCTCATGCCGGGGAACACACGTGAAGGCCATGAAGATGCACCCATTGAACCAGGGTGACGGAGCCTGTTGTGCTGGCCGTGGGTCTGACCACCGACGCCGGCGAATCCATGACGTTTAACAACGCCCTGGAAACCTTTACCCTTAGAAGTACCGACAACATCCACATACTTGGTATCCTCGTTGAAAACGTCGGATACGGAGAGGGTGTCGCCCAGTTTAAGCTCTCCCGCGAAGTCCATAGGGAACTCTACGAGCTTGCGCTTGGGAGTGGTTCCTGCCTTTTCGAAGTGCCCTTTGAGAGCAGCGCTGGTGTGTTTCTCTTTCTTTTCGTCATAGGCAAGCTGTACAGCGGCATAACCATCTTTTTCGACTGTACGCACCTGCGTGACAACACATGGACCAGCCTCAACAACGGTGCATGGAATATTTTTTCCATCAGCACCGAAAACGGAAATCATTCCGATTTTCTTTCCAATTAATCCAGGCATTGGTTTATTAATTAATTGTTTATAAATACATTAAAAAGCCCGCATACTTTTTGCGGGCTGCAAATATACGGACTATTTTGCAAATATCCAAATAATCAGTTGCTTATGCTTCTTACAAAGATCATCGATAAGGTTCATACTGAGGCATGCCGATGTCGGAGAGGAATTCCTTGACGTCTTTGTCTTTGCGGGGGCAGATCATGAGGGCATCGTCGGTGTCGATGACGAGGTAGTCCTTGAGCCCTTTGACGGCCATGAGCTCCTTGCGGTTCATGGAGACCATGATGCAGCCGGTGTTGCCTTCGGAGATGCTGGGGGTGTTGACAGCATTGCCCTCACCGTCTTTGCGTGGAAGGAAGCGGTAGAGGCTGTCCCAGCTGCCGATGTCGGACCAGCCGAACATGGCAGGATAAAGCCATGCGCAGTCTGTCTTCTCCATCACGCCGTAGTCAAGGGACACCTTAGGGCAGTCCATGTAGGCCCGCTCCACGCATGCACGTTCGGAAGGAGTGCCGATAACTTCGCTCATGTCTTTGAAAAGCGAATACACCTCCGGAACAAAGCGGGCGATCTGGTCACGGAGAACGGAGGCCCGGCAGAAATACATGCCGGAGTTCCAGAAGAATTCTCCGCTCTTGCAGAATACTTCCGCCAGGGCCCGGTCCGGTTTCTCGGTGAAAGTCTTCACCTGGAAAGGGCCTTTGGTCGACGAGTGGGCGCTCTTGACCTGGATATAGCCGAAATTCACGTCGGGAGACGTGGGCACGATACCGAGGGTCATGAGGACATCATGGCCGGAGGCATAATCCAGAGCATTCTCCACGGTGCTACGGAACTGGTCATTGTCTTCGATCACAAGGTCTGATGGTGTCGCCAGGATGACGGCGTCAGGGTCCCTGTTGAGAACGGAAAGGGATGCGTAGGTCAGGCACGGAGCCGTACTGCGGCTGTATGGTTCGAGAAGGAGGTTTTCTGGCAAGAGTTCCGGAATCTGTTCGCGGACCCTTCCGGCATAGCGATCCATAGTGACCACGAGGATATGGTCGGCAGGGAAAATGGAGGAGAATCTCTCCCATGTCCTGCGAATGAATGTCTTTTCTCCGGTAAAGTCTACGAATTGCTTTGGCAGGTCGTCCCTGGTAATCGGCCAGAACCTCGATCCATTGCCGCCGGCCATAATGACGCAATATCTTTGGTTATTATTCATATATTATATTATGTGTAAACATGTATTCATACATACATCGGTACCCAGGCGGAAGGAAAATAATCTATCGTCGCTTTGTCTCCGTCAAAGACCACGGACACGACATCGAAGAACGCTTCCACGTCATCGCCGAGGTCGCGGCCGCGCGTATTGAGATACCGCAGCGCGGCCGCGGTGATCTTACGCTGTTTGACAGGACCGACATTTTCCTCAGGAGCAGCCTGCACAGGTGCCGTCCTGGTCTTCACTTCTACAAAATGCACGCCGTCTCCTGCCAGGGTGATAATGTCTATCTCAAGATGCCCGCCACGCCAGTTGCGTTCGAGTATCCTGTGTCCGACCGACTCAAGATAAGAGCATGCGCGGTCTTCACCCGCCCTGCCTGTCTGTTGTCTGTCGAACATTTGTTCCATGGTTTTTACTATCTGAATTTAACGACTGTTATCCCGGAGCCGCCGAACCGGATGTCCTCGTCGGAGACGGATTCAACCCCGCGGACGGTCTTTATGTAGCGCTGTATCTCTTCGCGCAGGGCTCCCGTCCCCTTGCCATGCAGGATGCGTACTGTATCGACATCAAGCATAAGGGCATCGTCAATGTAGCGCATTACGTTTTCTATGGCCTCATTGACCCTCTGGCCCCGGACGTCTATTTCGGGAGAGAAATTGAGCTTCCTCTCAGAAATGGATGTATCGAAACGCTGCACGGGGGGCTTGGCGACCTCCTTGAGAGCGGCTTTGTATTCATTGGACGTAACCCTCTCCACGCGATCGAGAGGCAGCTTTGTGGTGATGTTACCGACTATTACGGTCACAGCCTTGGTGGAAATCTTGGAGACTTCGCCGACCATACCGCCGTCCTTGATACGTACTTTCTCCCCCACCTTAAGCGGGGCGCTTCGGAAAGCCGCCATCTGCCGCTCTTCCTGCTCTGCCCGGGACATCTCTTCACGGGTGGCGGGGTCGGCGCGGCGGGCCTTGCGGGACATCTCGCGCTCTTTGCGCTCTTCGAGCATCCTGAGCTTTTTCTCGATGTAGTCAGAACGGTCCCTGGCGTCAGCTTCTTTTTTCTGTCCGAGAGCTCCGATGAACATCTGGAGCTCTTTACGTGCATCCCTGGTCGCCTCTTTCTCCGCCTGTGCCTCCTTGATGGTGCGGATAGTGTTCTCGACCTGCCTGTTGGCTCCTTTTATGATGTCCTCAGCCTCACGGCGCGCATCGTCAAGGATACCTTTGCGCATCTTCTGGATATCTTCCAGTTCTTTCTGGTAACGGCCTGTGAGATTGTCGAGGGTCTTGTCGGTGTTGCGTATTTTCTGGAGCTTTTCGTCAAGGGCGCGGCGGTTGCGGACAATCTTGCGGAGGTTGCGCTCAATGCCGACGAATTCTTCACCGGCACGGCTCTCGGCGTCTTTGACAATAGCCTCGGGCAGGCCCATCTTGCGGGCCAGCTCAAAGGCGAAGGAGTTGCCGGGAAGGCCTATTTCGAGTTGGAAGAGGGGGGCTATGTTGCGGGCGTCGAAGAGCATGGCGCCATTGATGACGCCGGTCTCCGCGCCGGACGCATAGAGTTTCAAATTGGTGTAGTGTGTGGTGATGACTCCGTAGGTGCCACGGGCGTCAAGGGACGCGAGGATGGCTTCGGCAATGGCGCCGCCGGCGGCAGGCTCGGTACCGGAGCCGAATTCGTCTATGAGGACAAGCGTCTTGCTGTCGGCCTCCGAGAGCATTCCCTTCATATCAGTGAGGAAGGAGCTGTAGGTGGAGAGGTCGTTGTCTATTGACTGGTCATCGCCGATGCTGACCATGATGCGGTCGAAGACGGGCAGTTCCGAGGTCTCGGAGGTAGGGATGAGCATACCCCATTGGAACATGTATTGAAGCAGGCCGACTGTCTTGAGGCAGACGGATTTACCGCCGGCGTTGGGCCCCGAGATGAGGAGGATGTGCTTGGAGGGGGTGAGGGTGGCTGAAATGGGGACGATTGATTTGCCTTCTTTGCGCAGGGTACGTTCGAGAAGGGGGTGACGCGCCTTGCGGAGGGAGAGTTCCCCGTCCTCGGAGATGACGGGCATGCCGGCGATGAAGTCAAGGGCCACATTGGCCTTGGCCATGATGAAGTCGGTCTCGCCGATGTAGGTAGCCGCATCGAGAAGGTCGGGGACGTAGGAACGGAGGAAGTCGGAGAATTCGCAGAGGATACGGGAGATTTCGCGCGTCTCGGCGAAGTGGAGTTCCGATATTTCGTTTTCAAGCTCTACGATTTCGGCTGGCTGTATGAATGTGGTCTTGCCAGTGGCGGATTCGTCGTAGACATAGCCGGGGAGACGTCGTTTGGAGGCAGAATTGACGGGTATGAGCATCTTGCCGTCACGGACGGAGACAGAAGCGCCGGCATCCACGATGCCGTCCTGCTGAGCCTTGCGAAGAATGGCGGCAATGCGCTTGGAGACATTGCCCTCTTTATCGTGAAGCTCTTTGCGTATACGGTAAAGCTCGTCGGAAGCCGTGTCCTTGATGTCACCGTAGCGGTCGAGAATGGCATCGATGCGGCGCTGCACCTCGGGGAAAGTGAGGATTCCGGAGGCCATGCGGTTCAGATGCGGGTAGACGCTGTCCTTGATACCGTGGAAGAAGCCCGTCACCTTGCGGACGGTGTCGAGCATGGTCTTGAGTTTGCCGAGAGAGAGGCGGTCTATATTGCCACCTTTCTCAATAGGGACAAGGAATGGGATGCAGTCAATATATCCGTTTGTAGGGAAGCCGTCCTCGAACATCAGGACAAGCCGCATCTCGTCGACAAGGACGAGCCGCTCACGTATATCGTCGGGGTCGGTGCTGAACTCTTCGCTTTCCACCCTGGAGGCGGCATAGTCAGTGCTGCAACGGTCGGATATCATCTGCCGCACACGGTCAAATCCTAGTTTGTTTTCAAGTCTGTGTGTGTCTGACATATCCTATACAGTCTCCTGAGACTCATCCCCTCCGCTGCGATAGGAGGAGCTGAGTTTGATTTTCAATTCATTGATATTTGTAATCCTGGTCCACACTCCGGCGTGGATGTATTCGATATTACCGGTCTCTTCCGATACCACCACCACCTCGGCATCGGTCTCTTCGGAGATGCCGATGGCAGCTTTGTGGCGCATGCCGAATTGGGGAGGGATATCAGGGTTGTCTGACATGGGGAGTGTGCAGCGGGCGGCGACGATGCGGTTGCCGCTTATGATCATGGCTCCGTCGTGGAGCGGTGAATTCTTGAAGAAAAGGTTGCGGATAAGACGGCGGTGGACAGTGGCGTCGATGCGGTCGCCGGTCGTGATGACATAGTCCATGCTGACTTTGTGGGGAATGACTATGAGCGCTCCGCATTTCTCGGCAGACATGGCACGGCAGGCTTCAGTAATCTCATCGACCGAGGTATCATCCATAATCACCTCTTTGATACCCAGAAGCCTGTTGATAAAGGCTGTACCCCTGCCCATGACTCCGGAATCGGAGCCTATACGGCCAAGGAAATGGCGAATCTCCTGCTGGAATATGATGATGAGGGCAAGGATACCGACGTCAAGGATGGCATTTAACAGGGATGTCATCATGCGCATCCCCATCGCGGAGACTGCGAAACGAATTGCGAACAGGAGCACAAGTCCGAAGAAGATGTTCGCAACACCGGTGTTGCGTATCCAGCGGTAGGTGAAATAGATGATGATGGCCACCACAATGATGTCCAGAACATCGACAAACGACAACTGCAGGAATCCGAACAGCTCTAGTATCATGTTGCAAAGATAATTAATCGTCATCGCAGAAACAAGAAGAGGGGGCCGACTTTTCAGCCGGTCCCCTCAGATAAGATGCTGGCGGATTACTTTTCTACAATTTCAACGGAATCCTGTTTGGTGACAGTCACAGAAGCAATCTGTGCCGTGGTCATGTAGACGTATTTCAGTGACGAAGCACCTGAGTACCACGAAGAGGAGGCTTTCCTGTTAACATTAAGAGTCTTCAAGGCAGGGCATCCGGTCACGTCGATGGATTCGAAATCCTCCTCATATCCATAGCCGATGTAATAGGATGTCGAGCTGAAGTTGACATTCTCTATGTTTTCACCTTTGATGACGATTGAGGGGACATTGGTGTAGGTGTAGCTGCCTGATGTATTGGTCACATCGGTGATGGGCCTTGAACCTGTGTTGACCTCCTCGACATAGCGGAGGTTGATGAGCTTCAATGTCTTTAGGGCGGGATATGCGCTGACGTCTACCTTCTTGACAGTAATGCTGCCAAGGGTAAGGCTTTCAAGGGCGGGGAACGCCTCAAGGCCCTCGATGGAATCCATAGTGGATGTGGAATATGAGCTTGCGCTCGTGGATCCAAGGGTAAGGGACGTAGCAGTGAGTCCGGTTTCGAGTATCTCGCACGCCCCTGTCTCATCAGCTATTATCCAGCCATCGCTATCGAGGCGGCTTCTGAGATTGGGATCAGGTATATTGGCAAATACAGGATTGGGATTCTGCTGCTTGATGTAGACATATCCGTACACCGTGCTGCTCTTTTTGAACTGGATCGTAGAGGCGCGACTGCCGGAGCAGGCGTCTGCGTGGAGGCTGACGTGCTTTGTCTGAAGGCCGGTAGTCTCGTCCATGGGCTCGGAGCTGGAATCAGTCTCGGAAAGCCAGGCAGGGAGAGAGTAGGTCACGTCGATATTGCTCTTAATGTCAAGAATGATATCCATGGCCTCCAGGCCTTTGATGATGCGCTGTTCGCCGGCGACAAAGGCAGTATCCCTCTGGGCCTGTGTAAGGGTGACAGAGACTTCATCCTCAACACCGTCCGCCTTGAAGGAAATGACTCCGGTGCGGGCTTTGAATTCTTTGGAACGGTCTACATTGAAACGGAATATCTTCTTGCCGAACACGTCGGACACGTCAGATAGAGACACCCATCCGGAAGCATCGCCATAGTCGATATCGATATCATTCACATTGGATTCGACTTTGACGGTGAACGAAGAGGCATCCGAGCCGACTGTGAAAGCATCATCAGAATCAAGGACGATTCTGTAAGAAGGTGTGGAAACGACTGTTACGACCGTCACGGCATCGCCGGAGAACACTTTGAACGTAGCAGTCTTCCCCTCCTCCGTAGCATTGGGCGCGACAGTGAATGTCAATGTGGCGCCACTGGCTCCGGATACGGGAGAGACCTCGACCCAGTCAGAAATGCCTGACACTCTCCATTCGGCGGAGGATGTCACATTGACTTGGAAGGAACCGCCTTCGGGGCCGGAAACAATCCGCCCTTCGCTGATGCCAGCGCCTTCAACGGCAATCTCGCTCATCACGGGGGCAGGGTCTTTGCCGTCCTTGCCACACGCTGACAGCAGAATCCCCGCAATAGCAAATATTGAAATATATTTTTTCATAATAATACTTTTTTACTACCAATTGATCGGCACTGATTCAAGCGACCTTGTCGAAGGATAGAACTTCTCCGGCGTCTTAAGGTCAGAACCATAGATACCCTTGGCAAGGTAATTAATCGAATTGAAATCCCTCTGGAGATTGCGGGAGTCATTCCACAACGAGAAGATCATCCAATAGCCATAATCAGAGGATATGAAGCTGTTGACCGAGCTTTCGGTAGGAGCGTATCTCCACTGGGCGAATTCGCTGGACTGATAGGAGCACTGGGCGAGGGTCATGCCGTTGTAGGCCACGCCTTTACGGCCGTAATCGCCTACGCAGATACTCATATAATCGCCAGGCTCGATGCCGTCAACGGCGGCGTTGCCGAGGGCGGAACCATACTGGTAGCTCATCATCTCCTTGTCAGGCATCGCCTTCTTCAGTTCGAAGTAGAGGCGGTTGCCCGCTGCCGTGGATCTGCTGGTAAACCAGGGAACAGAGAGGTCAGGGCTGCTGGAATACTCGTCATCGAGGTTGATGCCGTCGAAGCCATAGCCATAGCACATGGCAGCCATCTCTTTGGCGAATGCACGTGCTCCGGCATCGGAAAGCTGTGCGCATCCCGCGGCATCATGATTGCCAAGGACGCTGACAATCACTTTGATACCCCTTTCACGGAGAGGCCTGATTTCCTCGTCATAGTGGTCGAGGATGTACTGGCACTGGGGGTTGGCGAAGCAGTAGACGCGGCCTTTTTCAGCATCGTAATTGATGTTGTAGGCAAACAGTACGAGGTAGTCGATGAGGAGATGTCCGTCTTCGGTCTCGAACTGGAGCGCATTGAGAGGATTGGTGTTGTTGACTTCGAAGAATACAACCACTTTCTTCCTGTCGGCGGCGTCATCTGAGACGATGCTCTGGAAGGACATGTTGCGTACGAGGTAGACAAGCCTCTCTTCGGAGACCTTTACGCCTCCGCTGGTCACCGTCGCTTTGAGGGGCAGGAGATATGTCTTCTCTTCCGAATCCTCAAAGGGAGCGAGGGTGAGGTTGAGGCTGTAGGAGCGGGTCTCGTCTGGAGCGACCAGGATCTCCCCGCTGTTCTGGAGAGAGTACTGAGCCTCCGGGAAAAGTTCGAACGAGGTGCCGTGGCTTTCGTTGTAGGCCTCAAGATAAGACGCATCATAGGAGATCTTCACATCTACTCCCTGCCTGGGCGCGCGGGAGAGTGTGAAGAGTACCTTGGTGTTGTATTCTTCACTGCGAAGGTCGACTACGTTGGCGGTCTTGTTGGTCTTGAAGTCACGGACACTGCCGATGAGGGTGACTACGTTGTCGTAGGCAGACTCATCCACACGGTCCACGGTGATAGTGTCGTCGCAGGACGGGAATGCAAGGCCTGCGGCGAGTATTGCGATCGGGTAAAAAATCTGTTTCATATCGTGCTATTTGTCATCAGGGAGTGAAACCTTGGGCCATGTAGTGGGGAGATCGAGAGTCAGGTCGTTACCATTGGGAGAAGAGTCCTTGAGGGTGGTACCTGAACCGTCATCCATCTTCCAGTAGGCGACCAGGCCTTCGGAATCAGGTTCTACAAAGTAGAAATGGTTGTCGGCGTTGATCTCTTCCTCAGTGAGGCAATGGTCCCAGATGCGGACTTCGGCGAGTTCTCCGTCAAGGTAACGGTCGGAAGAGTAGGAGTATCCGAGCCAGAAGTAGCGGCCGGAAGATTCGCCTTTATCGCTGCCATAGGCTCCCCATGTCACGCTTGTACGGCCTGAGGAGGCGGCGTCAAGGACCTTGCGGCCGTCGAAGTAGACGGTGGTCTTGCCGGCGTCAAAGACACAGGCTACGTGAGTCCACTTGCCGAGAGTCAAGGACATGTTGGAGTTGGTCTGATTTGAGCTGGAGGCTATCTGGAGCTGTGTGTCGGGAACGCCGGAGTCTCCGATACGGAGAAGATAGTGTCCCTCGACTCCCATGACCGTGGAAATCAGACGTCCTGCCGCATTCTGGCGGACGAGGGCTTCAGCTGTGAAATGAGTCATGCCGGTGAACTTCTCAGGAGTCCTCCAGGACTGGGCGGCTGCGCGGTTGTTGGACATATTGCAGACTACGTTGATGAGGGCAGCTCCCTTGAAGACGTAGTATACGGCAGTCTTGGAAGCGAGTGCGTCGAGGCCCTTTACATTCTTGAGGACGACAGGCATCACATAGACCAGCTTGCGGTTGAGTGCGTCAAGTCCGGTGAACCTGACAGACACGGGAGATGAAGCATTGGAGCCTTTGAGGATGGTGGCCTCCGGGCTCTCTATGACGCAGCACTCTGCCGGGAGTGCGACTGCATCGGGTTGCATGTACTCAGACTGGAATACGCTGAGGTAGGAAGGATCGGCGACAAAGGTGCCGTGAGTATCCTCGTCGACCCTGAGGGCAGAAGCGATGCTGAGGGTGCGCACCACGTCTCCGCCGCCGGCCTTGACCAGGATGTCTTCGGACATCACCTGGGTGTCGATGTAGAGTTTATTGCCGAAATGATGCTTTTCCATAGCCTCCTTCTCGGTCTGGCAGGCCGCGAGAAGGGCGACGGCGGCAAGGGCCGCAACACCATATTTTATAGTTTTCATGTTCATGGCTGTTTATCTTACTGGAGAAGGATTCATGGTCGCGATGGCCTTGCCAATCTCGCTGTAAACATTAGTGATGTTGTAGTAGTCGAACTGGGCGTGGTTGACGCATACTCCTTTCTTGGAGAAGCCCGATGCAGGAGAAACGGCCCAGCGGCCTGCGCCTTCGATGGCGGAGATACCTCCGGAGAAGAGGCCGTCTGTGGCGGTCTCGTCGGTCACGTCAAAGGCAGTGACGCCGATAACGAACCGATCCGTGGGAACACCGGTCCCACAGGCCATGCCTACTTTGTAGTCCAGACCGACGACCGTAGTGACAGACTCGGCAGGGATGATGATGTAACGGGCCTTTGAAAGGATGTCCGACTCGATGAGAAGGTTTGTAGGGGCGCCCTGGAAAAAGAAGAGTCCGCCACGCTCATCGACCCATTTCTCAAGGGGAGCGAAGAATGCTTCCTGAAGAGTGGTCTCGGCGGCTTTTCTCTCTGTGTTCAGTCCGAGAGGATTGATGCCTTCGAAGCATACCATGATGCCGGCGACGCCATACTCCGAGGCCTTGGCGGTGAAAGCACTGGCTTTGGCGGACAGCCATTCGGCCTTGTCCACTACAACGGGTTCTGAGCCTTCTTCCAGTTCGGCGTTTTGAGCCTCGACATCTTCGATATAGAGATTAAGCTCTTTCATGAGAGCCTCATAGTCGACAGGGATGAGAGTCGGAATGGATTTCTCCGTAGCGATGGTGTTCATCTCTTCGAGAATCTGGGCGCTGACAAGGTCTGCGTTGTTGAGGACAACATAGTCGACGCTGTCGGGAAGACAGGTGAGATGGTCCGCACGGCCAGAGAGGACTCCGTCCTTGTTGTCAAAGCGGGCTATGAGCACCTGATGCTCCGTGGCATGATAGTCACGGATAGACTGCATGTAGGACTCGTAGAGGGCGGGATTTTTATCCTTTATGGTCAGGTAGTCGAAGTCTACCGGCCTCTGCTCAGTCCACTTGTCGCAGGCGGCGGCGCTGATAAGGAGAGCCGCGGTCCCTATGATGGTTTTGAGTATCGTTTTCATCTTAATTATTTATTTGCAGTCAAACCAAAGTTTGGTGGACATCTGGTCCAAGCCTCCCAGATATCTGGATACAGCGGCGTTGACGTTGGTCTCGTTGCTGGTGTATTCCTCCTGGGGATATTTCATCCTGCGGGGGCCATCGTCAGGCACCAGACCACGGGAGTTATTGGCAGCCGTTTCACAAGGGAGGATGTGGGGATAACCTGTGCGACGGATGTCGGCCCAGCTTTCGTTGCCGAGGGGGAAGTTGGCAATCCATTTCTGGATCATTATCCTCTCCTGTTTGGTCTCGGCGTCTGCTGCGTCGTCCCAGGCTACGGTGCAGGAAGTCAGCTGGTTGTTGTAGTCATTTGAGCCGGCGGGATCCTCATAGGTGCCGGGACATGATGTAGCATCGGCCAGGTAAGCGTCAGCTCCTTTGGCTCCCCACTGTTCGAATGAGAGCCGTACGCCCTTTTCGTAGAATTCACGGGCTGTACCTCCCATATCCCAACCAAACACGGCAACGGCTTCGGCTTTCAGGAAAGCAGCCTCTGCGGGAGTCATAAGGACAATGGGAGAAGCCAGCTGGTCGATGTTGATACCGGAGTATTTGTGACCGACGGTCTTGTGGTCTGGAATGACAATACCATGACGGAGACCGACATAGTCGTATCCGGGCCATTCGCTCTTGGTGAAGTATGCGGAGCGGCGGGGATCTTTGTAACCGTTCATATAGAGGATGATGTCGGCGGCAGCATGCGAATCACCGGTAGTGATGCAAGGGGTGCCGTCGTCATGGGTGGCGAGACGGTTGTAGTTGACTGCCACGTACAGAGGGTTGCCGTCCTTGCCGAATGAGGTGAGCTGGGCGATGTCGTCAGCTGATTCCATGGTGCCAATCTCGTGCGCCGCAACTTCCTCCGCCTTTTCGCGGGCATAGGCAGGGTCCGCATAGCTCATGCGCATGGCAAGGCGAAGCTTGAGGGAATTGGCGTAGCGGCACCATTTCTCTACATTGCCGCCGAAGATTACATCGGTGGATGCGGAGAAGTTGTTGGTGCGGTTGAGAGTCAGCGTGGCGATGGCTGCATCAAGGTCTGAGACCATAGTCTTGTAAGCTGTCTCCTGCGAATCGAATGCTACCTGGATGGCGCCGTCTTCTCCTATCATCGAATAGGGCATGGGGCCGTAGGTGTCGGCGATACGGTGCATGCCGGCTACTTTGATGACCTCGCCTACAGCGAGAATGGCTTCATCGGAAGTCACTTTTTTGAGCTGGCGGAGATTGGGGTAGATACGTGAAGGGAAATCTTCCATCAGGACCTTGGTCCAGTTGTTCGGCGGATTGAAGCGACCGATGGAGTTTTCATTGAAGCCGGCGTTGGCATCGGCGAGATAGCCGGCCATGGGGCCGCCGAGAAGGGCTTCCGTAAACTGGGTGGTGTTCACGTCGAGGGCAATGATACCGTCTGCGAGACCGAGGAGGGCTGAACGGACACTGTATCCGTCGCGCTCGAGCTCCTGATCGGTGGCTCCGTAGGGGTCGGTGTTGTATTCCTCGAAGTTGCGGGTGCAGGCTGCGGATGCGAGCGCTGCAGCAAATATCAGGGTGAATTTGATGTTCTTGTTCATTTTCGGTCCTCCTTAGAAGTTGAGTCTTACGTTGAAGCCGAAGTTCCTCGTGGTCGGGGTCATGAAGTAGTCAAGGCCCTGATAGAAGTTGTTGGTGGTGGAAGCGACGGTCTCCGGATCGAAGGGTGCGCGGCAGTAGATCATCAACAGGTTACGGCCTACGATCTGGACTGTGGCGTCGCATATGCCGCCGAGAGCCTTGCGGGGGATCTTGTATCCGAAGGATATTTCCTGAAGACGTACATTTGTAGCAGAGTAGGTGTAGTACTGGGGCACAGTATCGGAGCCTGCTATGGTGCTGTACCATTTGCATGCGTCGATGATGTCTCCGTCATTGACGGTCACACCACCGGCATCACGGGCGTCGGCAGAGGTGGCGGATACACCGTACCAGTCGAGCTTGGCCTGTGTGTTTGAATATACGATGCCGCCGATACGTGCGGTGATGAGTGTGCCGAGGTTGAAACGACCCAGCTTAAAGTCATTGCGCCATGCCATGTTGGCTTTTGGAAGGACGGAACCGAGTTTGACCATGTCCTCGAAGTTGGTGAGGGTACGGGTGGCGATGTTGCCTGACGCATCGACGTAGATGTCGCCGTTGGAGTCACGGACGAGGTCGGAGCGGGAGTAGAGATCGCCCAAGGTGCCTCCTTCGGTGAGGAAGAAGCGTGCATTGGCGAGGCCGCCCTTGGCAAGGTTGTCAAAGGAGATGTCTTCGCCTGTGACGGGGTTTTTGGCGTTCTTGGCGAGGCTGAGGACCTTGTTGCGGTTGGTGGAGAATGTGTAGTCGCTATCCCAGGTGAAGTTGCCCCAAGTATGACTGTAGCCCAGCGAGAGCTCGATACCGGTGTTGAGGATGTTACCTGTCTGGATATAGGCGGAATGATAACCGGAGCCGGAGGAGAGGGGGATTTCAAAGGTCTGGTTGCGTGTCTGGGTGTAGTACCAGGTGAGGTCGAGCTTGAAGCCGTCAAGGAAACGTGACTGGAGACCCGTCTCCCATGATGTGGTCATTTCAGGCTTGAGGTCAAGAGGGTAGTCGGCGTTGGTACCGTAGCTGCCGGTGCTGCTGTCGTATGAGTGGACAGGATTGGCGATAAGACGCTCGAATGCCGTGCCGACCTGTGCGAAAGAGCCGCGGAACTTGAGGAATTCGATCTGCTCGGGAAGGGTGAGAGTCTGCGAAACCACCCAGGAAAGGCCAGCGGAAGGGTAGAAGAAACTGTGCTTGGTACTCAGGGGGCCGAAGAGGGCGGAATCCCAGTCATTGCGGCCGGTGAGGGTGAGGTAGTACTGGCTCTTCCATCCGATTTCGGCCTGCCCGTAGATGGATTGGATCTGGCGCCTGGATTGGGTCTGACCTGGAGTCATCAGGGCCTTGTCAAGCATGAAGACGTTGAACTTGTTGGCAAGCTGGTCGGCCGAAATGGGACCGCCGAGGCTGGAGCCATAGTAGTACTGGTCGCTGATGGAGGTACCAAGGTTGGCATTGACGGACCAGTCATCGAAGCGTTTGTCGGCCGAAATGAGGGCATCCGCATAGGTCTGGCGGTCATTGGCCTGGCCTTCGCTGTAGGAGCCGTTGAGGGAGCCGCCTGTAAGCTGGGTGTTGGTGGAGGCGAAATTCTTGGATTCGTCCATGATGCGGGAGTTGTCCAGCCTTATTCTTGCTGCGGCCTTGAGCCATGTAGTGATGTCGTAGTTGAGGGTGCCGGCGAGGATGAAGCGGTTGCGCTTCTGGGTGGCGAGGTTACGGTAGTTGATCCAGTAGGGATTCTGCATGGTCATGCCGGCATCTCCTGCGGGCCAGTATTGGGTGTAGAGCTTGCGGGTGTTGTCCCAGCGTTCGTACATTTTGATATCAGCCCATTCGCCGCCGCGGGGGAAGAGGTAGGCGCCGACGATGGGGTTGTTGTAGAGACCCTGGTTGCGCATGTTGCGGTGGTCCTGGATGATGTACTCTACTGAGGCATCAAGGGTCATTTTGTCCGCAAGGAACTTGGTGGTGTTGCGGAATTTGACGTTATAACGGTTGTAGGCGCTGTTGGGGATGATGGAGGTGCTGTTGACAGCGGAAGCGGAGAGGTATGCCTGGTTTTTGTTGTTGCCGGTCGAGAGGGTGAAGGTCTCGGTGGCGGTCACGCCAGTGTGGAAGTAGTCGCTGCGAGGGTTGTAGCCGTAGTTATTGGTCGATGCCAGGGGAAGTCCGTAGCTGCGGACAAGGGAGCCTTCGGTGGAGGAGAGGTCGCCGGTGCCATAACGGTTCTGGAATTCAGGGAGGGTCGCCACCCGTGCAAGTTCGGTGTTGGATGAGAAGGTGACTGATGTCTTTTCAGCCGAGCCTTTCCTGGTGGTGACCACTATGGCGCCGTTGGCCGCGCTGGAGCCGTAGAGGGCCGCTGCCGCAGCACCGGTGAGGACAGAGACGGACTCGATGTCTTCGGGGTTGAGGTCGGCGACGGGGTCAGTCTGGCCGGTGGAGCCGAATTCGGTGCTGGCGTCCTGGACGGTGGATGTCATGGGGACACCGTCAATGACGTAGATGGCGTTGTTGCTCTGGGAGATGGATTTGCTACCGCGCATGACGGCACGGGTGGCGCCGCCGACGCCGGAGGAAGAGCTATTGAGCACAAGACCGGCGACTTTGCCGCCGAGCATGTTGACGAAGTTGGCGTCTTTGGATGTGAGCAGGTCTTCGGCCTTGACTTCCTGTACGTTGTAGGAGAGGGCCTTTTCCTCACGGCGAATACCGAGGGCTGTGATCACCGTGCCTTCCAGCTCGGTAGAGTCTTCGCTCAGGATGATGTCAAAGAAGCGACGGCTGCCGATCGTCATCGACTGCGGGGTGTAACCGAGGGATGAGATCTCGAGTGTACCATCTGCCCTGTCTGACGGGATGTCGAGTTCGAAGCGACCGTCGACGTCGGTAGTCGTGCCGAGGGACGTGCCTTTGAGGAAAACTCCCGCGCCGGGGACAGGCTGGCCTGTCACGTCAACGATGCGGCCGGAGACCTGACGGGAAGTGGCTTCGGGTTTTTTGAGTGAAAGGATGATTTTGGTGCCGGAGATAGTCCAGGCCACGTCTGTGCCCATGACCATCTGGTCCAAAGCGGTCTTGAGAGGAGCGTTTGTCACCTTGACGGTCACAAGTTGCTCCAGATTCACCTTTTCATCATTGGTGAAAAGGTAGCTGGTGTGCTGTTCGATAGCGTCCATGACGGATCCCATCCTCACGCTCTGCATATCCAGGGTGACGGTGGCGTTCTGAGCCGACGCGCCACTTGTATGCAGCAAGAAGGAAAGGATGACCGCCACAGATGTCGATAGCACCTGTCGGAGAATCGTGTTCTTCATTTCCGGTTGAGTGTAAAAGTGTTGTTTTAGTGGATAATATAGGTATCTGAGATACTGTCGTATGTGTATTCGAAGTCAGCACCGCCTTGCAGGAGGTCAAGTGCATCCTGGACGCCATCGGAGACCCTGATTTTGCTTCGGGAGTAGTGTATGACAGGGAGGTCGTCCCTTTCGACAATGATCCTGACGCCAAAGGCCCGCTCGAAGGTGCGCATCAGTTTGTCGAATGGTTGTCCGCCGATGGAGAGGATCCCTTCGGTCCAGAGGGTGTGGTCTTTGACCGCTTCTCCAGTCATGACCTGGAGTTTTCCGCCGGCAGTGTTGGAAACTACCTGATCCGGGACCATGTGGATGCTCTCGCCGGTCTCGGTGTCCGTGACGTAGACGGAGCCCTCTAGGAGGGCGGTCGAGAAGACGGCTTCTTTCGAGTCGGCATGGGCGTCGAAGCGGGTACCTGTCACGGTGATATCATAGCGGTATGTGCTGACGATAAAAGGGTGCCTGATGTCTTTGGCAACCTCGAACATGGCTTCGCCTTCGAGTTCTACTTGTCTGGTCTTGCCAAAGACTGCGGGGTATTTGATAGTGGAACCACCATTGAGGCGCACTCTGGTACCATCCGAGAATGTGATGGTGCTTTGGTGACCAGGTTCGGCGGTGATTGACATCTCCTGTGCCATCTTTTCCTCAACGGGGACAACGGCGATGCGCCAGGTCACGGAGAAGGCCAGTGCCGCAGCAGCGGCGATGCCGGTGAGCCATGCGGCTACCCTTCCGCCGGTAATCCGTCTTTTTACGGTTTCGCTATAGGAGAAAGCCTTTTCAGCAGCCAGGGTCCGGGTGAGGATGTGAAGGTCGAACGCTTTTTGGAAGCGCTCGCGGTGCTCTTCGGATTCGTCGAGCCATGCCGCAAGGGCAGCATTTTCAGCTTCGGTAACGTCGTGCGAAAAGAATCTGTCGATGAGTTCGTCTGTGATGGTTATTTTTTCCATTGTGTTTCTTATGCGTGTATAGATAAAGACGCATGAACGGGGCGGATGGAAGAGATTTTAAGGAAATTTTTATGTTTGGGTTATAAATTATATCTTTGGCAAGCATTTTAGTAACACATGGGCAAGGACTATTCATTCCATATGATAGAGCATCTGCATAAGAGCCAGACTCTTATGCTCACACAGCTCGCGTATTCGTTTGTGCACGACTGGGATACCGCGAAGGATATTGTGGGGGATGCTTTCCTGTCTCTTATTGAGCACCGGGATGATGTTGCTCCGGAGAAATACAACGACTATCTTTTCATCATCGTCCGCAACCGCAGCATTTCTTTCCGCCGCAGCGATACGGTCCATAAGGATATACATGACAAGATCTTAAGAGAGGAGCAGGCAATGATGGAGCACTACACCCGCGCAATCGAGAACAGCACTTTATCCGTGGTACATTCTTCCGAGATTATGGCTATCTACCGCCGGGTGCTTAACGATGCAGACCCGCTCTCCCGTACTATCTTCGAGAAAAAGCGCCGCGACGGCAGCACAAACAAAGAAATCGCACGCGAACTCGGCCTCTCCGAGAATAAAGTCAAATACGAGGTCCAAAAGCTCCTCGCCCAGCTCCACCTGGCTCTCAGGGACTACAAGGAATATTTCGCCGCGCTGATCCTATCAGCGACGGCTCTCTTTTAGAAACAATCCTATTACATCCTATAAAGTTAGGATCAATTTATAAAACCCTTTTGTTAGGAGAAGTCAAGGGGGGACAGGGCAGATGCCCTGTCCCCCCTTGAGGGTTTATTTAGAGTACGGAACTCCAGGTATTAGGAGTTGTTCGAGAACTGGGCGTATGAGGGCTTAATTGTAGCGTGACCTAAAATGCCATGTATGACATGTGTGTACGCACGTCCTATGTAGGATGTCCAGTAGTCTCCTGTAGTCGCTATGAAATTGCCATCTTCATCAACGCAGCGGAAGCGCAGCGTCTGATAGCCGGCATTGTTGTAAATAACTTTATGGACAATTGCCGGGCAGCGTTTTGTGGCTTCGCCAAATCCGACGGGCTCGCCCAGATTATGCCATGTACCGTTGGTATAGTTTGTAGCGTCGTTGCTGTACTGATACTGGAGTTTTCCCGTGTAGGGAGCTCCATCCTTGTAGAGGAAATTGATGAACCTGTAGGTTGCCAGTGAATCTGTGTCATAATTGGCAGCGGTCTGGTTGCCGGAAGATGTTGTGAATTCCCCTTCGTGCGGAAGAACGACAGGATCCTCGGAGAGAGAGTAGACATAGATTTCGTATTCATCATCGGTCTTGATGTTTACGGTCTTGTCATACACGATATTTCCACCACGGTAAAGCTGGAAAGATACGTCTCCGGCAGGAGCGGTATAGAAAGTGTTGCCATAAGGGGCGACACCCTTGACGGCGAGCTGTCCATAACCTCCTACACCGGCTACGAATTTGCCGTTAATATAGATGGAGTCCATGGCGTTGCTGACGTTGGTCGCAACCGGCTCGAAATAGTATATCTGGAACTGAGCATTATCCCCTACAAAATCGTGGTCGATATAGTAGACGATCTCGTGCTTCTGGCATGAGGCAGCTGCGGCAGCGATGCCGAGAGCGCAAAGGATATGTTTGATAGATTTCATGTCTCTGTCTTTTTATGATTAAAGAGTTTCAGGAACCTCTCCGGGGAATGCGAACCAGGGAATTGAGCACTGGTAGTTCACAGCGAGACCGGAGATAGGCTTGAGAGCATCCAAAGAGCCCTTGTTCCACACATACTCGGAATTGTAGCGGGGACGCACGCGATAGCAGGGCGAGCCGTTGTTGTTGACATTGTAAGTACCCTTTCTGTTCTCCACCTGTGCCGGGGCGAGGTAGAAGCCCTTGTAGACCTTGGTCTCATCGGTATCCCATTTCTGGTCAACGCGGGAGAGAGTCCAGCCGTTGTTGAAGGAAGGATAGTCGCCGGTGTAGTCGATGTCATAGTGATATTTGCGGAGGTCGGTCCATGCCTCAAGAGCGCCCCACGGCCAGAGATGCACATATTTTTGCATCATGATGTGGGAGAGGGTGAATTCGTCCTCAGGAAGGCCGTTCACATAAGGACCGTCAAGATACTCATCAGCAAGTTTTTTGTAGGCCGACTTGCTGATCATGCTTCCACCGGGGAGGGAGCCTCCGGCTACATAGGTAAGATTGCCATTGCTGTCAGTCTCGCCTGTTGCCTTGGAGCTACCAGGATTAAGGTATTGACCGCAGAACTCGACATCGAGGGCTACAGCCTTTTTCCAGGTGGCGAATGCTTCGGTTTTGCGTCCGAGTTTCCAATATGCCTCGGCGAGGTTGAACTGAATCTCGGCGGCGGTCATGAGGATATAAGGAGCATCGTCACGGAAAAGCCATCTTCCCTTGCCTTCAGCAGAAACCTTGGATACTTCCTTTCTGTAACCGTACAGGTTAGGAACCGTGAAACCGCTGGGGCTGGTCGAAGCCGTGAAGCCGGACCCAAAGAAATGATATCTCTTGATTGCCTCTATATCATCGATATCCGTGTAATATTTGCCGTCCTCTGTACTGAGCCTGGCAATGGCACGGGGATCGTAGTGACCGGCTATTTTGAGAGTATCGGTGATTATCTGCTTCTCTGCAGGTTTCCAAGGGTAATATTTGTTTACCAATTTACCATTGGCATCCAGGTCATCGACTTTGTCTCCGGAAACCTCGTCATACTGAGGCACTGTGCCGGTAGAAATCTGTACCATATAGTCAGACTGCCAGTATGAGTTGCTGAGATTACTTCTGTACACACCCCAGTAGTTGAGGTAAGCCTCATAATCAAGATTTTCTCCCTTCTCTGAAGAACGCTCTACGGTGAAGTTGTCACCGTTCTCTGACATAGCAGCCTGAGCGTGTTCGATGAGCTCCTCCGCGTAGGCAGTCTTGAAATCGCTTTTGTTGGTGAGAGCGGCCAGGTTGTTCACAATGATGGAGTGAGCGAACTTGAGCCATTTGGATTTGTCTCCATGATAGGCCAGATCTCCTACTTTGAGATAGGATCCATAATTGGTCTTATCGTCCATCTCAAGATACTTGATAGCCTCTTCTGCCCATTCGCGCACCTGAGGCATGATCTCCTTCTGATAGTCGTAGTCATGAGAGAGGCGTCCGGGCTCGAATGCCTGTTTCATGGGGAGATCAGCATGATATTTTGTAATGCAGTCCCAGGAGAAGGCCTTGATGGCATAACCGATACCGACGAGGGTCCATGACTCGCTCTCGATAGACTGATTGATCATGTTTTCGAGGTTCATGCCATGGAGCCAGTATGTCATACGCCACATGTTTCCACCGGCGTCGCTGGCTACGGGATAGTAGTTTATGGCGTAAGAGTTATTCACGCCCAACATCTGGGAAAGAGGGCCAAGTGCACTGACGTCCTGGTAGTTGTTCACAAAGGCAGAGAGAATACCGGGGAGCAGCAGGCCCTCGTTTACCTTGTCCGGAGAGTCAACGTTGTTGTTGACATCCAGGTAGCTTTCGCAGCCGGTAAAAGAGAAGAGGGCTGCAGAAAGCATAATGGTTGATATGATTTTTTTCATTATTAATGTCAATTAAAAGGTGAGACTCACACCGAATGCGTATCCGCGAGGGCTGGGAATAGAGTAGTAGTCGATACCCTGACCGCCGGTACCACCGAGCGAAGCGGAGTTGGAGTTACCCACGGGATCGATACCGGAGTAATTGGTCCAGGTGCAGAGGTCGCTGCCTTTCACCCACACGTTGGCAGAGGAGATGAAATTGCGGGTAATAGCCAGAAGTGCTCTCTGGGGCACGTTGTAGGAAAGGCGGATTTCCGAGAGGTGGATATAGTGGATATTCTTCTCAAGCCAGGGTTCTGCACCTCCGTTCCATATAGTAGAGCCATAGTTCTTCATATCCACGGCGATGGTGTTGACGGTGGGATTATCAGAGTTCTCCTTACCATCCCTGAGGACGCCCTTGAAGATAATCTCCGGAGACTCCCTGAGGGCAACAGACTCCCATGATGTTCCCTTTGTCATCATATCATATTTGGTACCGTTAAGCACGGATGCGCCGAATTTGCCGTTAAACACGGCAGACAGGCGGAACTGCTTGTATGACATGGACGTGGTCAGACCGAATGTAAGCTTGGGCTGACGGTCGCCGATCACGCTCCAGTCATCTTCAGTAAGGGGAATACCGGTGCTGGGGCTGATAAGGATATCGCCTTTGTCATTTCTCTGATATGCAAGACCAGTGATGGTGGTGACAGGATGTCCAAGGATAAGACCGTTTCTGGTATTGCCTACAATCCAGGTAGCTGCATCATAGTATTCGGTCATGGTCTCTGGAAGGTCGGTAACTTCAGATGTAGAGTGGTCCAAGTTGAGACCCAGGTTCCAGCGGAAGCCATTGCTCAGACGGAGAACATCGCCGTCAATGTGAGCTTCCCATCCGTTGGTGGTGAATGTACCGACGTTCATGTTGTTGAGGACGAATCCGGTAGCGTAACTGAGGCGGAAACCTTTCACATACTGATCTTCACATTTTGTCCAGAAGTAAGTGAAATCAGCGTTGACACGGTCGTTGAGGAAGCGTCCTTCAAAACCAATCTCACGAGAGGTGTTCATCTCGGGCTTGAGGTTGGGGTTGGGACCGGTATAGCCATAGCGGAAACCTCCACCGAAGTCGTTAGTCGGCTCAAGGGCAGGATAGATAGAGAGAGGGGTAGCATCGTTACCCACTTTGGTGTATGCGCCTTTAAGCTTGAGGTAAGATACATATTCGTTGTCCTTCAGGGCAGGGAGTTCCGTGGCAACGAATGATCCCTCGACTGCGGGGTAGAAGTAGTGGTTGTTGTTCTTGGGAAGGGTAGAAGACCAGTCGTTACGGGCACTCACCGTGAGATATGCCATATTATTGTAGCCAAACTCGGCACGGGCAGAAATAGCCTGAAGGCGACGGATCGAGGTTTTTGTCCTTGATGTAAATTTATCACAGTTGGCAAGGCCATAGAAAGTAAGGTCTTTAAATTTTTCTCCGTGTACCGAGAGAATGTGCTGACCGTTTTCTTTCTGGTGGTATCCGACATGTGCCGAGAATGTGAATTTGTCCCATTCGTTGTTATAACCGGCGATTACGTCAAGAGAGTTGTCTTTGTATTTAGGCTTGGCGTAATCGATAGAACCAGAACTTGAGCCATAGCTGGATGATGCACGGTTGGCATAGTAAGGATTGATATATACCTTATTCTCTCCGATGGAGATATCGTTGCCGTAGGTACCGCGGAGGAATGTATGTTCAGTGGGAGTGATGTTTACGGAGACGCTGCTCATGAGACGGTCCACGTCGTCCCGGTAAACATTCTTGTAGATCGCATAAAGAGGGTTGAGAAGATCGGTATCGGTGTACTTCTCAGGAAGACGCATCTGGAGACCGTCGGCGTCAAGATAATTGGACATATCGTCCGTGAAAGGCCAGCGCATGGCGTTGTACAGGGAGCCGCCGTAACCTTTGGGAGCCTTGTTATTGGTCATGCTTACATAACCGAGCTTACCGTCTACGGAGAGCCATTTATTGACGTCTGCGTGACCGGAGAGGGTAATGTTGATACGAGTCATGTCCGTTTTCTTCACGACACCCTTGCTGTCGGTGTAAGCAGCAGAAAGGCGGATGGTCGCTTTGTCTGAACCACCTTCTACAGCCACGTTGTGCGTCTGCGAGAAACCGGTCTGGAGAAGGGTATTGACATTGTCATAGAAAGTCACGTCAGAAGGATACTCTGTACCGAAACGGCCCATGGTGTAGTAGTTGGTGGATCCGTACATACCGTTGCCGTATTTGTTCTGAACCTCAGGCCAACCATAGGCTTTGTCCCAGCGGAAAGAGTTGCTGTAGGTGACTTTGCCTTTGCCGGCCGAGCCCTTCTTGGTGGTGATGATGATGGCACCGTGAGAAGCATCTGAACCGTAAAGTGCGGCGGCAGCGGCACCTTTGAGGACGGTCATTGATTCGATATCTTCAGGGTTGATATCATTACCACGGGAAGAGAAGTCCATGTTGCGGGATGAGACAGCGTCATCAATCGCAAAGTCGGTACCGCCGTTGACTGTCTTGTTGTTAATGGGGACGCCATCGACAACATAGAGCGGCGAGTTGTCTCCGGAAATGGATGTCACGCTTCTAAGGACAACTGTCGTCGAAGCGCCGGGAGTACCGCCGGTTGAAGAGATGGTCATACCGGCCACACGACCCTGGAGGGAATTGACGAAGCTTTCGCGGCCGGACTCGGCGATGTCGGAGGCTTTCACGTTCTGAACGGATGAGCCGACGGCGCGGGCGACACGTTTCATACCGAACTCAGCGGTAACCGTGGCCTCGGAGAGCTTCTCGGCGTCATCCTGAAGGACGATGTTGATGACAGTGCGGCCTTTGACCTGTACTTCCTGCGCCTTGTAACTGATGGCGGAGAATGTAAGGGTGGCCTCTGATGGAACGGTGATGCTGTAGGCACCATCAAGATCGGCCTGGACGCCGTCTTTCGTTCCTTTTACCAGGACGGCGGCGCCGATGACCGGTTCGCCGTTCACATCTGTCACGGTGCCTTTCACAGTGATGTTCTGTGCAGACAAACCAAGTGACAACAGCAACATCACGAAGACGGTTGCTGCTCTTGCTTTTGAAGATAAGTGAAGATACATAAGGTTGGTGTTAATGTGGATTAAGATATGGTTATATCGTAATAGCTCGCGTGAATAATCGGGGTGCAAATTTATAGCATTTTAATAAAATCACAATATAATATTTGCCTTTTTTCATTTGCATAAAAACAAAAAAACAATATATTTGTGTTTGCTTGAATGAAATAGTACAAGAAAACACAACCAACACACTTTAATCATGTATTTAACTAATAACACGAAGGCATCTTGCGCAAGCAAGTGTCTGGCAGTCGTGGCCGTAGCAGCCTCACTCATGGGCGGATACGATCTCGCACGCGCTGCCGGAGCCCCCTCTACGGAGGCCGTCATCCAACAGCAGGTCAAAGTCTCCGGATCTGTTGTGGACGTACAGGGACAACCCGTTCCCGGAGCGTCAGTCATCCAGAAAGGCAGTACCACAAATGGCACCATAACCGGCGCCATGGGAGAATTCTCCATTACGGTTCCTGCCGGTTCCACTCTTGTAGTATCATGCATCGGTTTCGCTGAAACCGAGGTAGCGGCAGCAGCACAAGTCAACATCGTCCTCAAGGAGGATAATGAATTCCTTAGCGAGGCTGTAGTCACCGCTCTCGGTATCACTAGAGAAAGGAAATCTCTCGGCTATGCCCTGGAAGAGGTAAAGGCCGAAGAACTTATGAAAAACAAGACCGCCAATCCCATCAACTCCCTTTCCGGTAAGATTGCCGGTGTAAATGTCACCCAGTCCTCCGATGCCGCCGGCTCCGGAGCCCAGATTATCCTGCGGGGGCGGTAAGCTGGCAGGAGATGCCGGCGCAGGTGAGATCCTTCTTCTGGATGTTACACCCCTTTCACTGTCCATTGAGACCATG
>JAFZPY010000093.1 GCA_017552475.1 Bacteroidales bacterium
CGGAACGCGGGCCGTCGCGCATGCCGTGGCTGCCAACCCCGTTGCGTATCTTATCCCGTGCCATCTTATTGTGCCGAAGGAGACGATCGACCGGGTGATGTCCATCCAGATGGATGCCCAGTCTACTCTCTTCAAAGGTGAAGATCTGTATTTGCTGGATACGATAGATGTCGGGCAGTATGCATACGGCCCTGAAGTCAAGCGTCGTTTTATCAAGATTTCGCTCGGGAGGGTATAAAAAATTAAAACCCGGATTGCTCCGGGTTTTCATAAGATAAGTGTGTAATCAGGAAAGTGTGCGAATAAATAAATTTAAAAAGTGTGCAAATATTTCTATGTGCGTGCGAATAATAATGCTGGTACAAAGGTAGTATCTTTTATATCTACGAGTGTCCCAAATCGGGAAAAATTAGTCCCATTTATGTAATAAGCTGATAATCAGCAGTAAAAAAATGCATGGCTACGTGTTTTTACGTAGCCATGCAAGTAAACAAAAGTGTGAAAATACACAAAAGTGTATAAATTTTCACGCTATAGAGTACCGTTTTCGGCGGCCTTAATCATGGTCTCGTTGGCACTAACGTAGATTTCCACCCTTCTGTTCTGCGCTCTTCCCTGGGCGGTGCTGTTGTCTGCAACGGGCATGTTGTAGGAAAGACCGCGTGTGGTAATGCGCCCTGCGGAGATACCGTTCTGCATGAGATATGAAGCCACGGCGTCAGCTCTCTGTGCTGAGATACGCTCGTTGACTGCGGCTGTACCGGTGTTGTCGGTGTGGCCGTAGACGGTGATGTCGGTATCAGTGAGGTCTCGCATGTTCTGGGCGAATGTGGAGAGTTCCTGCTTGGAGGTTGCTGAGAGGGTGGTGCCGTTGGTCGGGAAGAGTATTCCGCTGTTGAAAGTGACCTTGATGGCTTCAAGACCGTTCTGGTCGGTGATGGTCTCAACCTCGGCATTGTCGAGGTTCTTTGCCAGTTCGTCGGCCTTTTTCTGCATCTTTTTGCCGATGGCGTAACCGGCACCGGTACCTACAGTTCCGCCGATGGCGGCTCCGATGGCAGCGCCCTTGCCGTTGCCGATAAGGGCTCCGATGGCGGCTCCTGCCGCTGTGCCTGCACCTGCACCTACGAGGGTGCTTTTAGTGGTTTGTGACATCGTGCTGCATGCTTCCACCAGAAGTATGGCAGCGATAGAGAGTCCAATGTACTTTTTCATAATAACAGATATTTGGTGTGAAAATATTTATTTATCATTTGTCTGACGCCAGCTCCAGGGAGTCAGTTTTTTCGCCCTGTCCCTGGAGAGGGGTGCCAGTCGCGGCCTTGATGAGCCTGTTGAAGTTGGTGATGACTTCATTGGCGAGATCCTTGTCTCCGGCGAGTTTCATCTCTTCTGAGAGGTAGTAGATGTACTGTCCGCATAGCTCGAAGTCGCTGTGGGCATAATCGTAGAATTCGAGGTAGAAGCGTGCCGTGTTGATGAGCTCATTGGCGAGCTTCACGCCGAGGTTGCGCGCCTTGTCCTTCTGACCGAGGCGGTAGTAGAGGGACACCATGTTGACGACCATGTAGTCGTTGGTGGAGAGGCCCACGGGAATGGTCTCGAGAGGGAAGTTCTCTTCTTTTACCATCTCCTGGCACTTGTCCAGCATTTCCAGCGCCCATCCTTCCTTACCGGCCTTGATGAAGGCGTTGGCCGCGCTGACGAACATCGACCTCTGGCTGAGTACGCCGAGGAAGGTGTAGTAGTTCTGGTAGTCAACGAAGTAGTCCGTGCGGGAGAGTGCGTCCCATTTGTAGACGTTCTTCATCTTGTCATAGAGGCCCTCTACGTCCACTATGCCGGGATCGGTGTTGGAAATCTTGTTGCGCAGTGGAGTCAGCTTGTAGGAGAAGCCTTCGTACATGAGGTAGTCCTTGATGCCGATGTTCAGGTCTCCGCCCATGTTCAGGACGTTGATGGGACGGTCCCACTGGTAGTTGGACAAAAGATCGAGCATGAACAGTTCGGGCTTGGTGATGTAATCCTTGCTGTCAGGGATACGAAGCACGATGCTGTCAGGAATCATTCCCTCGAATTCCGGGCTGAGGATACCGTATTTTATTACGTTTTCCTTGTTGACGGGGACTACAATCTTGCGGGAGCAGATGAAGTCAGCCCTTGTGCCTCTGGTGAGGTCAACCTTATATGAAGGATCCTTGAATATCTTCATGACATCGCTGATGTACATGGGCTTCTCTTCATCGATGATGAATACGTATTCATTGGTGCCGTAGAGATATTGTTCCGGGCCGACGGTGAGCGGAAGGGGAGCAGATTCGTTGACGGCATATTTCATCTGGTCGATGTGCCAGTCGGTGCCGAGGAGCGAGGTGTTGACCACGCGGACGTCGGTGCGTACCGATTCTATTTCCTGTGCGTACCACAGAGGGAAAGTATCGTTGTCGCCGTGGGTGATGATGATGCCGTTCTGGCCGACGGAGTTGAGGTAGTTGCAGGCCATTTCGGTGGAGGTGAACCGGTGTGACCGGTCGTGGTCGTCCCAGTTTTCGGCGGCCATCAGTGCGGGTACACCGAGGCAGGCGATGGTGACGACTCCGGAGACGACGGGGCCGGCTTTTATCTTGCGGGATTCCGTAATCCATGAATAGATGGCGGCGACTGCGAATCCTATCCATACTGCGAAGAAGTAGAACGAACCGGCGTAGGCGTAATCTCGTTCGCGGACCTGGTAGGGCGGCTGGTTGAGATATAGCACGATGGCGATACCTGTCATGAAGAACATCAGGAATATCAGCCATGTGCCTCTTTTGTCCCGGTCAAACTGGAATACGAGGCCGAGAATGCCGAGGAGCAGGGGCAGTAGGAAGTAGTGGTTTTTGCCCTTGTTGTCAGCAAGGATGCCGGGAGCGTCGGCCTGGTCGCCGAGACGCCAGTTGTCAATGAATTTGATGCCGCATTCCCAGTTGCCATGGAAAATATTGCCCGGAGTGGGGCTGTGCACGTCGTTCTGGCGGCCGGCGAAATTCCACATGAAGTATCGCCAGTACATCCAGCCGAGCTGGTAGTCGAGGAAATAGTTAAGGTTGGCCCCCATCGTGGGCTTGCGGTACTTGGCGCCCTTGATCTTGCGTCCCTGACCTCCGGTGTAGGCGTCGTAGAAGTTTTCGTAGCGTCCGTCAGGGCTGCTGGCCCACATGCGGGGGAAGAGCATTTTGCCCTCCGGGCTGTATACTGCGTCTGCGGGGCCGTCCGCATGGACGTATTTGCCGTTGAGGGGAGCCCAGTATTTGCCGCTTTTGATGGTGTAAGGCGCGTCGAAATACTGTCCGTAGAGAAGAGGCGTGCTGCCGTACTGTTCACGGCTGAGGTAGCGGACCAGGGTGAACGGGTTGTCAGGCTGGTATTCGTTTGTAGGAGTCTTGACTGAAGAGCGGATGATGACGATGCTGAAGAGTGAAAAGCCTACTACCAGCGATGTCGCGCAGAGCAGGGAGGTGTTGATGAACACCCTCTCCTCCTTGAGGCTCTTGAACAGCCCCCAGAAGCACAAGGCGATAAGTACTGCCATGAAGAAGACAGCGCCGCTGTTGTAAGGGAGGCCGAACCAGTTGACAAAAGCAAGGTCGAAATATGCCGCCAGTTTGGGAAGCCAGGGTATGAACAGGAATACAAGCACACCGAGAATCACGACCGAAATGAGCGAGATTCCGACAAGCTGCTTGAAAGAGTAGCCTGCTTTTTCCTTCTTCTTATAATAGAACATGAACACGATGGCGGGAATCGCCAGCAGGTTCAGCAGATGGATTCCGATAGAAAGTCCCATCAGGAAGGCGATCAGCACGATCCAGCGGTCTGCGTAGGCCCTGTTCTCCTGCTCGTACCATTTGGTCATGGCCCAGAATACCATCGCGGTGAAAAGCGATGACATGGCGTATACCTCACCTTCTACGGCCGAGAACCAGAATGTGTCGGAGAAAGTATATGCAAGGGCACCCACGACGCCGCTGCCGATAATGGCGACAGCTGCTCCGGTGGAGAAACTGCCGTCATCTTCCTTCCTGATCACTCTCTTTACAAAGAATACGATTGTGAGATAGAGGAAGAATATTGTGAACGCCGAGCAGAGTGCGCTCATGACGTTCACCGCCACGGCTGCATTTTCAGCGCCGGTAAACATGGAAAAGAACCGGGCGAAGAGCTGGAATACGGGGTTTCCCGGTGGATGGCCGACTTCCAGTTTGTAAGATGATGCTATGAATTCGCCACAGTCCCAGAACGATGCCGTCGGTTCGATGGTGCAAATATAGGTGATGGCCGAAATGACGAGTACCGCCACAGCCGTCAGCCTGTTGATAAGATTGAATTTGTATTTATTCATAATAGTGTTCATCCTTACAAAGATAGGTCTTTTTTCCCGGTATACATACTGCAAAGTCCTAAAGATAAATACTTGTGCCTTACCTCACGGAATCCGGCCTCTTCCAGCATGCGTGAAAATGCCTCGGGTTTGGGGAAAGCATACACAGAAGCCGGCAAATACTTATATGCTGCTTTCTCTCCGGAAATCATACCTCCGATAAAAGGTAGCAAATGCTTGAAATACAGCCCATACAGCACAGCGATAAATGGATTACCCGGGACGGACAGCTCAAGGATGACAACCTTCCCGCCAGGCTTCAGCACCCGGTGCATTTCCTCCAGGCCTTTCTCCTTATGCTCGAAATTCCTCACTCCGAAAGCGCAGGTCACACGGTCAAACTCCTCGTCTGCATAAGGCAAATCTTCACAATCTCCCTGCACCACTGTAACCCTGTCCTCCACGCCGGCCTTGCGGGCCTTTTCCAATACAAATGACATCATCCCTGTGGATATGTCACTTCCGACAATCCTGCTGCCCGGAGCTGCGGCGCGGGCAACGGCAACAGTCGAGTCCCCCGTCCCGCAGGCGACATCCAGCACGACCTGCCTGGTCCCGTCAACAACTTCCTTCAGGGCGTAACGCCTCCAGAGCTTGTCAACATCAAGGGACAGCAGATGATTCAGCCGGTCATAATCAGGGGCGATGTTGTCAAACATCTTCTTTACGAATTCTTTTTTCGGCATGGTGAGTATCAGGGTACGGGGTCATAACCGCTGCCTCCCCACGGGTGGCAGCGAAGTATTCTCTTTATTGCAAGAAACAGGCCTTTGAACGGGCCGTGCTTGCGCAGGGCCTGAATGGCATATTCAGAGCAGGTCGGTGTGAAACGGCAGGTCGGAGGTTTCAGCGGGGAGATGCAGAGCTGATAGAAGCGGACCAGCAGGACAAAGGGGGAAATCGCTATTTTGCGGAGGATGGCGCGGACACTATCGGTTGACATCGCTGCTTATGGATTCGAGGATACGTCCCATCGCCTCGTAAATCTCGGAGAAAGGAAGTATCTCCTGTGAGTTGTATATGAACATGATGTCTACGCCTTCCCCGGAGAGTCTGTGCTTGAGGAGACGGTAGCTTTCGCGGATCCGGCGCTTCAGTACGTTTCGTTTGACGGCTCTCTTAAAGAGCTTTTTGGGTACAGAGATGAGAATCCTGTTGGAGGGGGCGGTGCCGCAGGCGGCGTAGCAGAACCTCAGACAGGTGTCGTTTCCGTATCTGCCCTTTTTCAGGAGTGTGGAAATGCCTGTCTTCCCGCTTAGCCTTTCCGCTTTGGAAAGGGTATGGGACAGCGGCTCTGTCATCGTATCTCGTTATTTGTTTGCGGACAAGTAAAGCTCTATCGCGCGTGCTGCTGAAGGGGCTTCGGGTGTCGGTGCCTTGACGTCGATGCGTAGACCGGCTTCTTCCATGGCTCCGACAATCGTTTTGCCGTAGGCGACGAATTTGATGTCACCCTGCTCGAAGGCAGGGAAATTTTCGTTGAGAGACTTGACATCGGCGGGATTGTAAAACACAATCATGTCGTATGCCTTCAGGTCTGTATCGGAGAGATCCTGGCTGACGGATTTGACAAAGACGCCGGTGCGGTATTCAAGATGCTGGGCGTCAAACAGTCGTGTTAGATTTTCACCGTTGGATGAGTCTGACGTCGTGATGAGGAATTTCTCGCCTTTGTGTTTGGAGCCAATCAGGGCAAGTATGGAGTCGGGGGTGCCGTCTCCGTAGAATATCTTGCGCTTGCGATAGACAATGTGCTTCTGAAGGTACATGGCCACCGCTTCTGTGGAGCAGAAATATTTCATCGTCTCGGGCACCTTTGTGCGGAGCTCTTCGCAGAGGGCGAAAAAGGCGTCGATGGCGTGTCTTGACGAGAATACTATGGCAGTATAATCCAGAACGTTGATCCTCTGGGCACGGAACTCCCTTGAGGAGAGAGGTTCGATGAGGAAGAACGGTTTGAATTCGAAAGTGACTCCATACTTCTCGGTGATGGTCTGGTAGGGCGTCATCACGCGCGGAGTCTGTTGGGAAATCAGAATCTTGTTCACCATATTATTATACACTTTACTAACCTGGAAGCTGTCGTTCTCTATCTAAAGAACTATCGCCGAGGCGATCAACAAGCCTGTTGGAATAATTTCAAGTGCGCAAAGGTACAAAAAAGTTGTGAAAGCACCGCAATGGCTGCTTAAAAATCGTAACAGGCGTATCAGGTGAGCAAGGTATGAGACTCCCAGGATAGAAAAGAGTATTGTCCTGATTGTGAGCTCTTTGGCATCAAAAAAAGTGGCTGTTCCGAAGACTGCGAGCATGAGGATGGCCGTGACGATGAAAGTGTTCCATCCACTGCGCCTTGCGAGGACATAAGAGTCATAACCGCCGGAATGACGGATCCACAGATAGATTATCAGCCGAAGGATGAGGTAGGCGAGGAACACGGCCGCGATGGCAAGTGGCCTAAGGTCCGGCTGTATGAAATTGAGTATATCGGGGGTGTACATTCCGGTCTTGTTGACCATGAGGCAGAAAGGGAGGATCAGCAGGACAGCGGTGATGTTGCGGTCGCGGACCAGACGTACGCTGCCTTCGAGGTCGGACAGGCCCCTGTAGCGTGCAAAACTGGCGAGGACGGCCGGGATGGCGTTGAGGATATTTGACAGGAACAGGGCGAGAATCAGCAGCATGGCGACTACGATGATAGGTGTAGCCGTCGGCGTGTCAATGACTCCCTGGACCGTACCGTCCGGAATTTCTGTCGGCAGAAGGAGCCTGCCGGAGGAGAATATGATGCTGTCGTTCATTTAGTTTCCTCTTTTTGCGTTATAACCCATTTCCTGCAGAAGCGAAGTCACTTTGTCGCGTAGGTCGCCCTGGATAGTGATTTCTCCGTCCTTGGCAGTACCGCCGACTCCGCAGCGGGTCTTCAGGGTCTTACCAAGGTCCTTGAGATCGTCGGGAGAGCCGACGAAGCCGGTGATGAGGGTGACTTGCTTGCCGCCCCTGTTCCTGCGGTCGATGCTGACGATGAGGCGCTGTTTATGCGGCGGAAGAGTCTCCTCGGCGGCTTCGGGCGCCTCTTCGTATTTGAAGTCCGGGTCTGTGGAGTATACCACGCCGAGACGTTTTTTCCAGTCGTTTTCCATGGCCGTGTTATTTTGGGAAGAGTACTTGGAATGTAGTGACGACCGCGTTCCAGACGGCTCTGAAAAAGCCGGTGCAACGGAGGTCGAACGTGAAGTTTTCAACATAAGGCCGTCCCTTGGGGCTGTTGAGGGACTGCATCCTTTGGCGCAGGGTGCGGTTGTGGTCCTGCCATTCAGGGACGAGAAGGCGGCGCTGGCAGTCGGCAAGCACTCCGGGGGCGATGACGCGGGCTATACCGGCGTTGGAGGCACGGATGCCGTAATCGTAGTCGCCGAGGCTCTGCCGGTATCGTTCGTCTATGAAGCCGAGTTTTTCGTAGACGTCGCGGGGGACGAGGACCAGATTGCCGTCGAACATGTCGCACGGGACTGGTATTGTGGAGTCGGGAGCGATCAGCCGTTTGCCGCGGGTGCGGCCGCCGTACATCAGGCGGCCGTCGGGACCGTTGATGCTGCCGGCGACGATGGCTTTGTGACGGAGGAATGTAGAATTGTCAAGAAGGGCGAACAGCGAGCCGTCATGCAGGATGGTGTCGAAGTCCAGCCAGAGGTAGAAGTCCGGGTGGTCTGCCGAGGCTTCTGCCCAGGCCCGGCGCAGTCCGCGGCACCAGTAGAGGTCATTGGAGCGGGTGAGCCTGACGGTGGGGAAACGCTCCGCCACTGCTTCGTACAAGCCGTCGGTGCTGCCGTCGTCGTTGAGGTACACCGTCACGGTATAGCGGTCGGACAGGCCGTCGGCCTGGGAGAATACCGTCTCCAGACACCGCAGGGCCTTCTCGCGGTGGTTGAAAACGGTCATTAGTATGGCGACGGTCTGCATGGGGCGTGTCAGTCGAGTCTGAGGACGGCCATGAATGCGCTCTGGGGCACCTCGACGGTACCGATCTGGCGCATGCGTTTCTTGCCTTCCTTTTGTTTTTCAAGGAGTTTACGTTTACGGGTGACGTCACCACCGTAGCATTTGGCCGTCACGTCCTTGCGCACCTGACGTACGGTCTCGCGGGCGATGATTTTCGCACCGATGGCGGCTTGGACGGCGATGTCGAACTGCTGGCGGGGGATGAGCTCTTTCAGCTTGAGGCAGATTTTGCGGCCGAAGTCGTAGGCGTGGTCCTCGTGGATGAGGGTGGAGAGGGCGTCGGCGGGGTCTCCGTTGAGGAGGATGTCAAGCTTGACCAGGCGGGCAGGACGGAAGTCCGTGACGTGGTAGTCGAATGAAGCGTAACCCTTGGAGATGGATTTGAGCTTGTCATAGAAGTCAAATACAATCTCCGATAGAGGCATGTCGTATGAGAATTCCACCCTGTCTGTGGTGATGTAGTGCTGGTTGACTAGTACACCGCGTTTTTCCATGCAGAGCTTCATGATGGGGCCGTAGAAATCGGACTTGGATATGATCTGGGCACGGATGTACGGTTCTTCGATATGGTCGATTATGGTGGGGGCGGGGAGTCCGGAAGGGTTGTGGACGTCAAGGACTTCGCCTTTGGTCGTGTAGACTTTGTATGAGACGTTGGGGACGGTGGTGATCACGTCCATGTTGAACTCGCGGAAGAGGCGCTCCTGCACGATCTCCAGATGCAGCAGGCCGAGGAAGCCGCAGCGGAAACCGAATCCGAGGGCGAGGGAACTTTCGGGCTCGTAGACAAACGAAGCGTCGTTGAGCTGGAACTTCTCGAGAGTGGCGCGGAGTTCTTCGAATTTGGATGCGTCGACCGGGTACATGCCGGCGAACACCATGGGCTTTACTTCCTCAAAACCGGCGATGGCGGTCTGGCAGGGCCTCTCTGTGTGGGTGATGGTATCTCCGACCTTGACCTCGACGGCGCTCTTGATGCCGGAGATAATATATCCTACGTCTCCGGTAGATATCTCGTCGGCGGGCTGGAGCTTGAGCTTCAGTACACCGATCTCTTCGGCTTCGTATTCCTTGCCGGTGTTGAAGAATTTGACTTTGTCGCCCTTGTGTATGACACCGTTCTGCACCTTGAAATATGCGATGATGCCACGGAAGGAGTTGAAGACCGAGTCGAAAATGAGGGCCTGGAGCGGAGCTTCAGGGTCGCCCTTGGGAGCGGGGACCTTGTCCACGATAGCATCCAGGACCGCCTGCACGCCTGCTCCGGTGCGGGCGGAGACTTTGTACACGTCTTCGGGCCCGCAGCCGAGAAGGTCGCAGACCTGGTCGGTGACGACATCCACCTGGGCGCTGTCCATGTCGATTTTATTCAGGACAGGAATAATCTCCAGGCCGTGGTCTACTGCCTGATACAGGTTGGAAATAGTCTGGGCCTGAATGCCCTGCGATGCGTCCACTACAAGGAGCGCGCCCTCGCAGGAGGCGATGCTTCGGGAGACCTCATAGGAGAAGTCGACGTGACCGGGAGTGTCGATAAGGTTAAGCCTGTACTTCTGACCGTCCCTGACATAGTCCATCTGGATGGCGTGGCTCTTGATGGTGATGCCTTTCTCCTTTTCCAGATCCATGTCGTCGAGAACCTGGTTTTCCATCTCGCGGGAACTCAGTGTACTTGTGAGCTCGAGAAGACGGTCCGCAAGGGTGCTCTTGCCATGGTCGATGTGGGCGATTATGCAGAAATTTCGTATGTTTTTCATTACTTATATAATCATAGTAGTCCTTAGTGTGCAAAATTAGGACTTTATTTTGAATTAATTGTGTATTTTTGTATGACCAACAGACAAATTACACACCTACATATGGCAACCATAGAAGAACTAAAGACAATCGCGACCCAAGTCAGGCGCGACATCGTACGTCAGGTGACCGGCGCCAAGTCCGGGCATCCGGGCGGTTCCATGTCCAGTGCGGACATCCTGACCGCTCTCTATTTCAATGTAATGAAGCAGGATCCTGAGCACTGGACCAGAGACGCCAAGGGTCAGGATGCATTCATCCTTTCCGCCGGCCACATCTCTCCGCTGATGTATTCCGTCCTTGCCAGGAGAGGCTATTTCCCCGTTTCTGAGCTGGCTACATTCCGTCAGTTCGGGTCCAAACTTCAGGGGCACCCTTCCGTTGAGCATGGTCTGAAAGGCGTATTCCAGGCCACCGGTTCCCTCGGACAGGGACTTTCCGCCGCTGCGGGCATTGCCCTTGGCAAAAAGCTCGACGGTGAAAATGACACATTCTCCTACGTCCTCTGCGGTGACGGCGAGAGCGAGGAGGGCCAGATCTGGGAAGCCGGCATGTTCGCCGTCTACAACAAACTGGACAACCTCATCGCCATGACCGACTGGAACGGCCAGCAGATCGACGGCCCCGTGACTTCTGTCTCCGGCCAGGGCGACCTCGCCGCCAAATGGAGAGCCTTCGACTGGAACGTAATCGAAGCCGACGGCCACGACATGGCTGCCATCCTCGACGCCCTTGCCAGGGCCAAAGCCAACCGCGGCACCGGCAAACCTACCATGATAATGTTCCGCACCGACATGGGCCACGGAGTTGACTTCATGGCAGGCACACACAAATGGCACGGCAAGGCTCCTTCCCAGGAGCAGTGCGACGAAGCACTCGCCCAGCTCGGAACAACCCCTCTCGGAGACTATTAAACGAATATCATCATGAAAAAATATACAGACACAGGCAAGAAAGACACCCGCAGCGGTTTCGGCGAAGGCCTCCTCAGGGCTGGCCAGGCAGATTCCCGTATCGTAGCCCTCACCGCCGACCTCAAAGGCTCCCTCAAGATGGATGCCTTCGCTGACGCTTTCCCCGAAAGATTCATCCAATGCGGCATTGCCGAGGCCAACATGGTCGGAGTTGCCGCAGGCCTCGCAATCACCGGCAAGGTCCCTTTCATCGGCTCATTCGCGGAATTCATCACCGGCCGCGTCTATGACCAGATCCGTCAGGAAGTGGCTTATGGCCATACCAATGTCAAAATCGCCTCATCCCACGCCGGCATCACTCTCGGCGAGGACGGAGCTACACACCAGACAATGGAAGACATCGCCCTGATGCGCGCCCTTCCCGGTATGGTGGTAATCAACCCCTGCGACTACAACCAGACCCTTGCCGCCACTGTCGCTGCTGCAAAATACAACGGCCCTGTCTACCTCCGTTTCGGCCGCCCCGGTGTGCCCAACTTTACCCCGGCCGACCAGACCTTCGAAATCGGCAAGGCAATCCTTCTCAATGAAGGCTGCGACGTCACCATCTTCGCCACAGGCCATCTCGTATGGGAAGCCCTTGGTGCTGCCGAGGCCCTCGAGGCGGAAGGCATCAGCGCAGAAGTCATTGACATCGCCACTATCAAGCCTCTTGACAATGCCGCTGTCGTAGCGTCCGCCCGCAAGACCGGCGCCGTGGTTGTGGCAGAAGAGCACAATATGGCCGGCGGTCTCGGCGAAGCCGTTGCGGGCGTACTCTCCAGTGAGGCTCCCACTCCGGTTGTTTACGTCAACGGCGCCGACCGTTTCGGACAATCAGGCACTCCTGCCGGGCTCATGGCGGCCTATGGACTCGACGCTGCCCACATCGTCACTGCGGCCAGGGAAGCCATCTCCAAGAAGAGATGACACGCCCTCCGGACGAGCTCGAACGCCTCTTCAACGGGATTGTAAGAGACTACAGCGAACGGCTATACTGGCACGTCCGCAGATTTGTCCATTCCCACGAAGACGCCGACGACATCGTTCAGGACATATTTATGAAAATATGGACTGCGCTTCCCTCATACAGGGGGGAGGCGCAGCTTTTTACGTGGATCTACCGCATAGCCACCAACGAGACCCTCAACTGGCTGCGGAAGCGCAGGGTCCGGGCAGCACTGTCTTTCCAGAGCCTTGACGAAGAAATGGAGCGCCGCATAGATGACGATCCGTGGTTTGACGGCGACGCCCTTCAGCGCCAGCTGTCAAAAGAGATACAGAAGCTCCCGGACCGGCAGCGCGGCATCTTCATCCTCCGTTATTACGAGGAAATGAAATACGAGGACATCGCAGAAGTGCTCGGAGTGAGCGTGGGCTCGCTCAAGGCCTCCTATCATATTGCTTATGAAAAGATTAAATCAGCGGTGAAAGACTTGGATTAAACCTTGGCTTATCATGCGTGTCTAAAAGATTGTATGCAAATGGACAGACAACACATACGTGTACCCGAAGGGTACTTCGACGACCTCCAGGCGAGGCTTTCTGCGATACCGTCATCGCAGCATGCCGCGGTGGTGAGGCCGTGGTATTCCCGTCTTGCTCCCTATGCGGCGATGGCTGCCTGCATGGCCGCCATGGTCGTCGCCGGCAATTTCATACTCCGCCGTACCGCCCCGTCAGGCCCTGCGTATGACGAGTATGAGACAATGCTCTCTTCTGAACTCATTCCCAACACCGACCCGTATGCCATATATCATGACAGCGATGATGTGTATGAAGTATCATTGGAAGACGTGGCTGAGTATCTCATCGCGTCCGGAACCAAAGTTGACCACATAAGTTTTATTATCGATGAATAGAATTATACGAATTGCAGCCGTCGTCGCATGCGCGGCAATGGTCTGTCTCCAGGCGGGCGCTGTCTGCCACGGAGAAGACTGGCGTGAGAAGATAGAAAGCGAAAAGATTGCTTTCCTCACTTCTGAAATGCAACTGACTCCTTCTGAAGCCCAGGTGTTCTGGCCGGTGTACAACGAGGTCCAGAAAAACAGGTTCCAGCAGATTAAGGAAGTGTTTGATTCATACAAAGCCCTCGAAGAGGCCCTTTCCACCGGCAAGGGCGTGGAGGAGGCCCTGAGGAAATATATCAACACCGAAAAAGCATCTCATGCCATTGACAGCGAGGCGCTTCCGGCTTATCTGAAAGTGATTCCGGCAGAAAAGGCGGCAAAGCTGTATATAGGTGAAGAGAAATTCCGCCGTCAGCAGATACAGCGCTTGCGCGGAGAGTTCAAGAAAAAGAAATAACTAAACATTCAGATAAAAATCCTTCACGAGGGAGATGTACTCAGGAGTATATTCTCCCTCGTGTTGTATTGTCACGAGGACTTCTTCGGTCTCACTGCGGAGGCGGGAAAATTCGGCCACAAAACGTGCCGGTGCCTTACGGGACGTGGTCCTGAACCGGGTGATGCGGACAGGGTACAGGCCGAAACTGCGGGCGCAGCGCAGCATGGCCTTTTCCTGGTCGGAGGGCAGGATGACGGCAAGGCGGCCGTTGTCTGAGAGATGGTCCGCGGCAAAAGTGATGAGGTCGCGCCAGGCCATGCTGTTTTCGACCGCGTGACGGGCTATATTGCGGCGCTCATCGGGCGCCTGCAAGGATGAATCGAAATATGGCGGGTTGCTTACGACAAGGTCAATGGGTCCGGCCGGCCGGTACTTCTGCAGGGCTGTTGCTTCGGCACGGAGATTACGGGACCAGGGAGATGAGGCGAAGTTGTCGCGGGCTTCTTCTGCGGAGGGAATGTCGATGTCAATACCGGTGATGTCCGGGGTGCAGCCCATGTCTGAATATCGCTGGGCAAGCATCAATGCCACTGTCCCCGTGCCAGTGCCTGCGTCGAGAACGCAACGGTCCGGCTCCTGAAGGGAGACGGCGGCTCCGAGGAGTACAGTATCCGTGCCGACCTTCATGGCGGCGCGGTCGTTGTTTACTGAGAATCGTTTGAATCTGAAGGCGGACATTACGCTTCGTCTGTCCCTGCGAGATTGATGAGGGACTTGACGGGGGCGATGTCCTCGATGACACGACGGCCTTTGAGGTCGTCAAGCTCTACGAGGAATACGAAGTCGGTGACCTTGACGCCGTACTCTTTGCCTTTGTAGGTGATACGGGTCTTGTTGAGAGCTTCCGCAATACCTCTTGATGTGCCTCCGGTGGCGAGGATATCATCGAAGAATGTGATGTGGAAAGTACCGTCGGCATCGGGCTGCCCGGCGGCGACGTCACTGAGCCTGAAGAAGATAGTGTCCTTGCCATACTCCTTCACGATGTCGATGCCGACAAGGTCACCCTCGTTGTAGGGGAGCTTGCCTTTTTTGCGGAAGGGGATGACGTTGATCACATTGTCGCAATTCACAAGCATGGGAGCGGCGAAGAGAAAGCCTCTCGCTTCAGGAGCTGCGATATTGGGAGATGATACGAGTTTGCCGAGGTCTTTGATGATATTTGCAAAGACCTTCTTGTCCTGCATAAGGGGGATGATGTCTACGAAATTGACTCCTTTGATAGGGAAGCCGGGATAGTATTTCAGGTGTTCCTCGTACATCGTACAATGTGAAGTTTTAAAAAGTCGGGGTACCGTGACTCGAACACGGGACCCTCTGGTCCCAAACCAGATGCGCTAGCCAACTGCGCCACACCCCGAAAAACCTTGCAAAGGTACGGTCTATTTGTGAGTCTCCCAAATTTTTTTTGTTTATATTTGCGTTATTGCAAATGACACGATGATTATCCAGGCAAAGAACATAGAAAAGTCCTTCGGCTCCCTGAAAGTGCTGAAAGGAATCGATTTCGAGGCGTCGGAAGCTGAAGTAGTATCCATTATGGGTACTTCGGGAGCGGGCAAATCCACGCTGCTACAGATACTCGGCACGCTTATGACTCCGGATTCGGGGTCACTTATGATAGAGGGGCAGGATTTGAGAGCCCTTTCGTCCGGAGCCCTTGCGGCTTTCAGGAATAAGCGAATCGGCTTTGTATTCCAGTTCCATCATCTTCTGCCGGAGTTCACGGCTCTGGAAAACGTCATGATTCCTGCGCTCATCGCGGGGCGGTCGCGCCGCGATGCCCAAGGAGCTGCGGCGGAGCTGCTCGGCGAGGTGGGCCTCTCTGAGCGGCTTGCACACAAGCCGGCGGAGCTCTCCGGAGGAGAGCAGCAGAGAGTCGCCATCGCCAGGGCGCTCATCAACCGCCCCGCGCTTCTCTTCGCGGACGAGCCGTCCGGCAATCTCGACACTGCCACCAAGACGGATATTCACCGCATGTTCATGGATATGCGCGACCGTCATGGCCAGACCGTCGTCATCGTGACTCACGACCCTTCCCTCGCGGCTATGTCCGACCGCACTGTGACGATGAGGGACGGCGCTATTGTCAGCGAATAGGCTTCAGGGGTACGGTGCCGGGGATAATGTCTTCAGGAGGTTCTCCGTGGAGATAGATTATACGCTGGTTGCTGCTGCCGCGGAAGCGGAGCGAAGTGTCTCTCAGGGCCATTATGAACGGCCCGTCCACAAGTACGTCGATATATGGAAGAATCTGCGCCAGATGCGGGTCGGCCTCGACTTCCTCGAGGGTGAAGCCGGTCCAGCACCAGATGTTTTTGCCGGTCTCTTCTTTTATGCGTCTGGCAAGTTCGGTGAAAGCGTCGACCTGATACAGGGGGTCGCCGCCGGAGAATGTGACGTTGGATATGGTGTCAGCCTTTATTATTTCAAGAAGTTCATCGACTGTCGCCCAGTAGCCTGCATTAAAGTCCCATGACTGCGGATTGTGGCAGCCGGGGCATTTGTGGTGGCAGCCGGCGCAGTAAATGGCCGTCCTGAAGCCAGGACCATCGGCCATGGTCTGCTCCAGGACGGCCAGTATGCGTATTTTTTGCTGCATGTTGTTTCGTTCTTGAGATTCTCGACCCTGCGGGTCAAGAATGACGTGTAAAAACGGTCAAGAATGACGGGGAGGGACTATTTATGAACGACGCGGTCGTGGAGTTCGGCGAGCTTGCCGGAGTTCCATCGGTTGGTGGTGCCGACGAGGTAGCCGGTGATTCGCTGGAGGGTGTCGATGTTGTGCCCGTGGCAGTGGGGACATTCGGTGAGGCCTTCGGTGGCGTCTTCGTAGCCGCAGTCGAGGCAGCGGTTGCGGTTGTGATTGACTGAGCCATAGCCGATGTTGTATTTGTCCATCAGGTCGACGATGTTCATGATGGCCTCGGGGTTGTGGGTGGCGTCGCCGTCTATTTCTACGTAGAAGATGTGACCGCCGCGCTCAAGGTCGTGGTAAGGCGCTTCGATGCGGGCTTTGTGCTCGGGGGTGCAGTGGAAGTAGACGGGGACATGGGAGGAGTTGGTATAGTAGTCCTTGTCGGTGATGCCGGGGATGATGCCGAATTCCTTTTTGTCGCGTTTGGTGAATTTCCCGGAGAGGCCTTCGGCAGGGGTGGCGAGGATACTGTAGTTGTGCTGGTATTTCTCGCAGTAGGTGTTGGCATGGTCGCGCATAAAGGTGATAATCCGGAGTCCGAGCGCCTGGGCCTCTTCGGATTCGCCATGGTGATGGCCGGTGAGGGCGATGAGGCATTCTGCAAGACCTATGAAGCCGATGCCGAGGGTGCCCTGGTTGATGACCGCTTCGATGGTGTCGGTTTCGCTCAGGCGTTCGCTGCCATTCCAGAGGCCGTTCATGAGGAGCGGGAATTGCTTCTTGAGTGCGGTTTTTTGGAACTGGAAACGCTCGTCGAGCTGGCGGGCGGTCAGGTCAAGGGCCCATTCGAGTTTTTTGAAGAATTCAGCGATACGCTCTTCTTTGTCTTCTATCTGCATGCACTCGATGGCGAGTTTGACAATGTTGATTGTGGAGAAGGAGAGGTTGCCGCGGCCGACGGAAGTTTTGGCGCCGAAGCGGTTTTCATATACGCGGGTGCGGCATCCCATGGTGGCGACTTCGTGAATGTAGCGTTTGGGATCATCGGCTTTCCATTCATCGCTGCTGTTGAAGGGAGCGTCGAGGTTGATGAAATTGGGGAAGAAACGGCGTGCCGTCACTTGGCAGGCGAAGCGGTAGAGGTCGTAGTTGCGGTCGGAAGGAAGGTAGCTGACGCCGCGTTTCTTTTTCCATATCTGGATGGGGAAGATGGCGGTGCTGCCGTTGCCGACGCCTTCGTATGTGGTGTTGAGGATTTCACGGATGATGCAGCGGCCTTCGGCGGATGTATCGGTGCCGTAGTTGATGGATGAGAAGACGACCTGGTTGCCACCACGGGAGTGGATGGTGTTCATGTTGTGCACAAACGCTTCCATGGCCTGGTGAACGCGGGCGACTGTCATGTTGACGGCGTGCTGGAGGACGCGCTCCTTGCCCTGGAGGCCGGCGAGGTCGCGTTTGATGTAGTCGTCAAGCCTGACGGTCTTTAGTTCGCTGTAGTCGGTGGCTTCGACTGCGCTGATGTGGTCGATTTCCTCTTCGAAGGTCTTGTGGACGAAGGGGGCGAGGTAGTAGTCGAATGCGGGGATGGCCTGGCCGCCGTGCATTTCGTTCTGGACGGTCTCCATGGAGATGCAGGCGAGGACGCTGGCTGTCTCGATGCGCTTGGCGGGGCGTGATTCGCCATGGCCGGCTTTGAGGCCATGCTCAAGGATGAGATCAAGGGGGTGCTGGATGCAGGTGAGGGATTTGGTGGGGTAGTAG
>JAFZPY010000094.1 GCA_017552475.1 Bacteroidales bacterium
GCCCTGTACTGGACGGCTTTGCCGTTGACAAGTCAAGGGGAAGGTAGGTGTCGCGGGTGGGACGCTGGGAGGAGGTGGAAAGGAAATGGTTGTAGATAAACTCAATGCGGTCGAAACGGGCATTGGCAAAGCTATCCATGAGTTCCTCGGCCAGAGAGGCGGCTGCGTCATAGGCGGGTCTGTCGGAGAGAGTGGTGTAGTCGGCAGGAGAGGGGTATCCGGCTTTGCGCATGGCCTCGGCCATCTTGCGTCCTATGGAATAGACGGTGACCTTGATGCCTTTGCTTTCGTATTCGCGGATGGCTTCAAGGGTGAGGCGGATGACGTTGGCATTGAAACCGCCGCAGAGGGAGGAGTTGGAGGCGAAGGCAACTATGGCGACGCTGTTGATTTCGCTGCGTGCAGCGGTGTAGACAGTGCCGGTGAGATTGTCTTGTTTTTCGCGTCCGGCGGCGACTTTGGCGGCAAAATCGGCCATAAGATGATCGAGGATGCCGTGGAGGTGCTCTTCATAGGGGAGCATGCTCTCAATGGCTGATTGAGCCTTACGGAGTTTGGAGGAGGCGACAAGTTTCATCGCTGAAGTAATCTTCAGCGTGTTCTTGACGGAGGAGATGCGTCCTTTTATTTCTTTGAGAGACGGCATGCTTTATTGTTTGAATGAGAGTGCGATGACGGAGGCTTCCTGTTCGATGACGGCGGTGACGTTGTCGTCAAGTTTGCCTGAGGCGAGGACGTCAAGCACATCGGCCTGGTGGGACGCGCGCATCTTGTCGAGGAATGCGTCCTGGAAGTCGCGGACCTTGTCGATGGGGATGCCGGACATGAGTCCGTGGGTGCCGCAGTAAAGGATGGCTACCTGCTCGCCGACAGGCATAGGGCTGTATTGTGGCTGGATGAGAAGCTGGTTGTTCTTGCGGCCCTTGTCGAGTGCCATGGCAGTGACGGAGTCAACGTCGGAGCTGAATTTGGAGAAGCTTTCGAGTTCGGCGTACTGGGCCTGGTCGATCTTGAGGGTACCGGCCACTTTTTTCATGCTCTTGACCTGGGCGCTGCCGCCGACACGGGAGACGGAGATTCCGACATTGATGGCGGGACGGATACCCTGGTTGAAGAGGTTGGATTCGAGGTAGATCTGACCGTCGGTGATGGAAATCACGTTGGTCGGAATGTAGGCTGATACGTCGCCGGCCTGGGTCTCGATGATAGGGAGTGCCGTGAGTGAGCCACCGGCTTTGACTTTGCCTTTGAGGGATTCGGGGAGGTCGTTCATACGCTCGGCCACGTCCTGCTGGCCAATGATTTTGGCGGCACGCTCAAGGAGACGGCTGTGGAGGTAGAAGATGTCACCAGGGTAGGCTTCGCGACCGGAAGGACGGCGGAGCACAAGGGAGACCTCACGGTAGGCTACAGCCTGCTTGGAGAGGTCGTCGTAGACTACGAGGGCGGCACGGCCCGTGTCACGGAAATATTCGCCTATGGCGGCTCCGGCGAACGGTGCATAGTATTGGAGGGCTGCTGGATCGGCGGCTGTGGCAGCGACTACGACAGTGTAATCCATGGCGCCCTTGGCGCGAAGGGTATTGACAATGTTGGCCACGGTGGAGCCTTTCTGGCCGACTGCGACGTAGATGCAGTAGACAGGGTCACCTGCGAGATAGTTTGCCCTCTGGTTGATGATGGTATCAATAGCTATGGCGGTCTTGCCGGTCTGACGGTCGCCGATGATGAGCTCACGCTGACCGCGACCGATAGGGATCATGGCATCGATGGCCTTGAGACCGGTCTGGAGAGGCTCTGTCACAGGCTGACGGAACACGACACCGGGGGCTTTACGCTCAAGGGGCATTTCCGTGAGTTCACCGGTGATGTCTCCCAATCCGTCAAGAGGACTGCCAAGAGGGTCTACGACCCTGCCGAGCATGCTCTCTCCGACACGGATGGATGCGATGCGGCCGGTCCTGCGGACGACCATGCCCTCCTTAATCATGTCGGTGGGACCGAGAAGGACGGCTCCGACATTGTCCTGCTCAAGGTTCATGGCTACGGCCATCACGCCGTTGTCGAATTCAAGGAGTTCTCCTGCTTCCGCATGGTGAAGTCCGTAGATTCGGACGACACCGTCACTGACTTGGAGGACCTTGCCGATCTCTTCAAACTTGAGGTCGGTGTTGATAGACTTGAGCTGTTCGAGGAGAACCTCCGATATTTCACTTGCTTTTATCTTCTGCGCCATAGTTGCTATACGATTCTTCTGTTTTGATACTCGAACTGACGTCGTACGAGGTCGAGTTGATGCGATACGCTCGCATCAAGCATGTAGTCTTCGATGTCGAAGACGAATCCCCCTATGAGGGAGGGGTCAAGTTCTGTCTCGATGATGAGGTCGAGACCGGTCCTCTTTTTCACGAGATCACGGATTTCGGAAAGGAAAGCCGGAGTAGGCTCCTGAACCGTCCTGAGGTGGGCGACACGGAGATTCCTGCTTTTGCAGTACTGTTCGATGAATGAGCGCAGGATGAAGCGGAGGAAAGATATCCTGCCGTGGGCCAGTACAAGATTGAGGAAACGGACAAAATCAGGATGCATGGTATCCTCCCCGACAGTGGATTTCAGCATGGATATCTTGCCATCGGCGGTAAGCGCCGAAGGGTCTTCCAGCACATGCCGGA
>JAFZPY010000095.1 GCA_017552475.1 Bacteroidales bacterium
CAATGTCGGCGAGACCCTCGCCATCACCGACCGCGCATACCTCCTCTATGAGGGCACCATACTCCAGGAGGGCACACCAGAAGCTCTCGCCGCCGATGAAGACGTCCGCACCAAATACCTCGGCTCCACCTTCGTCCTGAAGCGCTCCAAATCCGTCGAGCGCGCCCGTGCCGAGGCCATCGCCGAGGCGCAGCAGCGAAAGCAATAAACACATAATACACACACTATGGACCGTCGATCATTTCTAAAAACCACAGCTCTCGCAGGAGCGGCAGCAGCCCTGCCCGGAGCCCTTCAGGCAGCTGCACGCAAGGCCGACACCGCCGCCTCCGCTCCAGCAAACACGCAGATTTCATCACTATCCTACCGCGCAGACGGCACTTTCAAAATCCTCCAGCTGACAGACACACACTACATTTCCGGCGATAATAGGTCAAAGCGCGCACTTGACAATGTCTGCGCCGTCCTTGATGCCGAGAAGCCCGACCTTGTCATCCACACAGGCGACGTGATCTTCGGTAGGCCTGCCAGAAAAAGCCTCCACGAAATACTTGATCCAATCGCAGAGCGTGGCATTCCATTCGCAGTCGCCCAGGGCAACCATGACTCCGAATTCGGTCTCACAAGAGACGAAATCATGGCCGAGATACGCACCATTCCCGGTTGCCTCAACACCAATGACAACGAAGGCCTCTACGGCTCCTGCAACGACATCATAACCCTCAAATCAGCCGGCGGCGCCACCGATCGCGTTCTCTACATCTTCGACTCCAGCGACTATATAAAAATAGAGGGGCTCGGCGGCTACGACTACATTCACTCCGACCAGATTGACTGGTACAAAAAGAACAGCGCTGCATTCCGCGAAGCAAATTCCGGCTCCCCTGTCAAATCGTTCGCATTCTTCCACATCCCCGTACCCGAGTTCAGGGACGCCATATCCAACAGCACCAAACGTATCCTCCGCGGCAATTTCGGTGAAGAGCCGTGCTCTCCGAGCTACAACAGCGGCCTTTTCATCAACATGAAAGAACAGGGTGACGTGCAGGCAATCTTCTGCGGACACGACCACGATGACGATTTTGCCATGCTCTGGCAGGGAATGTTCATGATTTACGGACGCTACAGCGGCTGCGACACCGTCTACAACAATCTCAAGCCAAACGGATGCCGCGTCATCCTCCTCCGCGAGGGCGACTCCGCTTTCCAATCCTGGATCAGGCTTTGTGACGGGACCATTGAGCAGAAGCTCCATTTCCCCGACTCTTTCAAAGACTACAGTAAATAATGACTGCTGCGATCCTCGGGGCGGGAGACTTCCCGCGCAAAGAATACCCGCGATACCTGCTTCGCAACGCTGATATAATCATCTGCTGCGACAGCGCTTTCGCGGGGTATTTGCGCCACATGACGGCCCTTTTCGGGCGCGAGCGCCTTCCCGAGGCCGTCGTCGGCGACATGGACTCCATCCCCGCTTCGCTTCGCCGCCAGTATTCCTCCCTGATGGTCCATATAGACGAGCAGGATGACAACGACCAGACCAAGGCCTTCCGCTTCCTGATTGAACACTTCCCGGACGTCACCGACATCACCATTGTCGGCGCCACCGGCAAGCGCGAGGCCCACACTATCGGCAACATCTCCCTCCTGATGGAATACACCCGCATGTTCGACCTCGCGGGCAAACGTGTCCAGATGGTCTCCGACTACAGCACCATCTTCGCCATTACAGACACCGCCACCTTAGATGTCGGAGAGGGACGTCCTGTCTCTATCTTCTCTCCAGACAACACTCTGAAAATCAAATCGGCCGGCCTTAAATGGCCGACCGACTCGGTCGTCTTCGACAACTGGTGGCCCGCCACCCTCAACCGCGCCACGCATGATCGCATCACGCTGACATTCTCCCACCCCTCTCTCGCACTCGTCATCCTGGACTAATCCCGGAAGCGATACACCCTCCCGAGAATCTCGAGCACGACAATACTACAGAGTATCGCGCTTCAGCTTTTCAACGTAACGGTTGATGCGGTTGAGCTCTTTGGGAATCGCTATGCTCTGAGGGCAATGCGACAAACACTCACCGCAGGAGATACAGTGAGCGGCCTGACGGACGGTGGGGATGGCACGGTCGTAGCTCACGAGATACGCCCTGCGAAGACGGGCGTACTCCTTCTGCTCGCTGCTCTGCGCGAAAGTGCCGTCGGTAATCATCTTGTTGTAATGCCTGAATATACCGGGAATATCGATACCCCAGGGGCAGGGCATACAGTAATTGCAGTCGTTGCAGTTGACCATGGGGTACTCCTTCATCATGACCGCCATCTCCTCCATGAACTCAAGTTCCTCCTCATTGAGAGGCTTGAAATCCAGAAATGTATCGAGATTGTCCTTCAGCGGAGCCATGTCGGTCATGCCGCTCAGAATAGTGAGTACCCTGGGATAGGTACCGACAAACCTGAATGCCCAGGAGGCTATGCTCTTGTCGGGCTCCCTCTCCTTGAATCGGGTAGCGACGTTGGCAGGGACATTTGCGAGACGTCCCCCCTGAAGGGGCTCCATGATAGTAATAGGGATCTCCCTGTCATCAAGTTGCTTATATAGATACTCCGCATTGACATTCCTCACGCCGTCGGCATGAGTCCAGTCGATATAGTTCATCTGGATCTGAACGAAATCCCAGTGGATCTCACCACGGTCATGCATTGCGATGAAGTCATCGAAGGCCTGCTGATTGCCGTGGAAAGAGAAACCGAGCTGTCGGATGCGGCCGGCTTCCTTTTCCTTCTTCAGGAAATCCACCATGCCGTTGTCCAGATACCGCCTTTTGAACTGCTCCCAGCCGCCTCCTCCGATAGAGTGAAGCAGGTAGTAGTCGAAATAGTCGGTGTACATCTGCTCGAAAGAATCCCTGTACATTCGGAGAGATGCCTCCGGGGAGAAATTGCCAAAATTGGAGAGCTTGGTCGCGATATAATAGGAGTCGCGGGGATAGCGCTTGAGGGCAAGCCCTGCGGCGCGTTCGGACTGTCCTTGCAGATACGCAGGAGAGGTATCGTAGTAGTTGACGCCATTTGCCATGGCGTGTTCCACAAGTTCATCCACCACATTCTGGTCGATGATGTCAGCCCCGGATGCGTCCTTGATCATGGGCCAGCGCATGCAGCCGTAGCCGAGGAGCGACACACGGTCGCCGTTGTTGGGATTGACACGGTATGGCATCCCTGAAGGGGTGTTGCCGGATTTATTATCGTCGCGACGGGGCGCACAGCCTGCCGCTACTGCGGCGGCGGTAAGGGCCCCTGCACCTGTTGTCTTTATGAATTGTCTTCTGTCCATGATGCTTAATTTTTAGAAGTTGTTTTGAAATGGTTACCGAAGTGGGCTATTGTGGCTTTTTGAGACAGTTCCGGCTTTCGAAGAAGGAGTGTAGCGGCCACTACATGACTGATGAGAAAGGTGGAAATGGCCAAAAATGGCACATAGAAAACGAGAGTAATCATTTCAAAACAACTTCTCAATATGATTTTCACGGCCATTGACTGTAATGGCGCTGATGGGACGGGAGGGGCAGAGATTTTCGCATGCGCCGCAACCGATGCAGCGCGTCTCGATGACGGTGGGGATGCGAAGCGACTTGGGGTCGGAGGGGTCCTTGAGTACCATGCGTATGGCACCCACCGGGCACCGGCGAGCGCAGTTGCCGCAGCTGACGCCCTTAGTCTCCACGACGCAGAGGTCACGGTCCACCCTGGCGAGGCCGACCTTGTAAGAGGTCTTTTCTTCCGGGGTGATCGGCAATATGGCTCCGGCCGGGCAGACCTCGGAGCACTTCGTGCACTCGGGCCGGCAGTAGCCACGCTCGTAGCTCATCTCAGGCTGCATCAGGCGGTCAAAATCCGTAGAAGGACGCAGGACGCCGTTGGGGCATGTAGCCACGCAGAGCTGGCACGCCGTGCAACGGTTGTAGAAGTCTTTGACGCTCCTGGAGCCGAACGGGGTGACAGGTATATCCCTGTGAGGGACTTTCTTGTCCATCACGGCTGCATAGCCACCGTCAACTTTCTTCTGCTGCGCCTTTGCCACAGCCGTGGTTGCCAGCGCCGCAGCACCGATAAGGAAAGCGCGACGCGACGTGTCAGAGCTCTCTCCCGTCATCCCTGGGCTCTGCCCGAGGGCCTCAGAAGCTGCGTCCTTCCTTCCGTAGGCAAAACGGTACTTCAACGCCGAGAACTTACAGTTATCAATGCAGTCAAAACAGCTCACGCACCTGGACGCATCAATGCTGTGCGTGGAAATATCTATACACGAGGCCTTGCAATTATGCTCGCATACGCGGCAGTTCTTGCAAGCCTCCCTGTCTATCACCGGACGGAAAAGCGAGAACCTCGACAAGAGGCCAAGGACAGTGCCGACGGGGCAGATGGTATTGCAATAGGTGCGTCCCCCCTTCCAGGCGAGGATTACGACTACTACAAAAGTAATGGCCGCAATGATGAGCGTCGGGAGACTGTGAATCCACACATCGCGGGTGTAGAAGGCATAGCTGCCGGCACGTTCAGCGATGATGGCGAAGAGATTGTTGATGCCCTGCACAATCGGGGCGAACAGGTTCTGGGCGATACGTCCATAGGAGCTGTAAGGCGCCAGGATAGCGACAAAAGCATGGAAGCCGATGAGAAGAGCCGAGATAAAAAGTATCAGAACCCCATAACGGACAATCCGTTTCTCCCCGGAGAAAGCAAAATGCTTGTGATTCTTCCTGCGGCGGTCACGAGTCACCCGGAGGCGGCTCACTATATCCTGGAATACGCCCATAGGGCATATCACCGAGCAATATACACGCCCGAAGATAAGAGTCAGGAGTACAAGGCCGGCAACGACTGCGAAATTTGCAGCGAAGACGGCCGGCAGAAACTGGACTTTGGCCATCCATCCGAACCACAGGTGCATTACGCCCGTGAGGTCAAGGAACAGGAGGGTGATGGCAATGAAGAAGATTGAGGCCAGGACGATCCTGATGTGTCGTAACATGTCAGTGTTTTGAAAGTGTCTGTGTATATTTCTTGCCGTCGTAGGTGGCCACGAGGGTGTATCGGCCGGGGGCAAGGCCGCTCACGTCGATGACATGAGGAGTAAACGCGTCCATTGTCATGGTCTCTTTGTAGACCGTGCCGCCAGCCGCGCCGTAGATTGCTATGTCAGCCGTGGCACCGGTAGAGGCGATGACGACATTGAGGACATCCTTCATCGGATTGGGATAGCCGATTACGCCGGTTGACGATGAGAGGACGGTGAGTTGGAATGTATCGGAGACGGAGGCTCCGAGGATATCGGACGCCGTCACCGTCAAGGTATAAAGGCCGGACTGGTTGGGCGCCGTTATTGTCATGATACCGTTTGAAACACTGGCATCAAGGCTGCCGCCGGATGTGGTCACTTTGTATTCAAGTACATCTTCGTCTTCGTCGCTGAATACATTGGTGACCTCTATCTTTGCAGAGCCGCTTCGGTCAAGGAGAAGATTGCCGATAGGTGAAGATACGGTTGGGGCGTGATTGGGCAGGATGGTATAGGGAATTTCCAAGGTGACGGTACCGGCCTTGTTGGTCGCCGATATTCTGGCCGTATATGTGCCGGCATCTGCCTTGATGGCGTCAATGGAGAGGGTGTAGTATTTCCCGGTGGAAGACCACTTAGCGGCCGGGGAGCCGGCTTCGGTGCTCACTGTAATGCCAAAGCCCCGGACCTCATAGGTCGCAGACATTTTCCCATAAGCCTTGAGCGTCCATTCGCCTGAGTATTCCGTGGAGATAGTCGGCAGCGTGACGGTAGCGCCGCTGCCTTCCATGATTCCGTATTCAATGGATGAGTAGACATCCATGAGGGGGCCTATGTTGTGATCGGTCGTGATAGCCCTGGCTCCTTCGAGAAGATATTCACGACATTTCCCGGCCGTGAAGCCGGGGCCGCCGAAATAGGAGGCCAGGAGGGCCGCTCCGCCGGACACGTGGGGACAAGCCATTGACGTACCCAGCATGTAGCCATACCCGGATGGTGCGATACTCCTGGGTAGAGTACTGAAGATTTGTCCGAGACCGTCTCCGCCCGGGGCGCAGATATCCACATAGTCGCCGTAGTCGGAGTAATATGCACGTATATCATTCCTGTTGGTCGCGCCGACAGCAATGACAGAAGAATAGTTGGCAGGGGCGCCCAGCGATGCTATTGACGGTACATCCCCGTCATTGCCGGCGGAGAAGAACACAAGGCCTCCGGCCATGGGGCCGGTCTGCTCGCCGTGCTCGTCATAACCGGCGTATTTGACAAAATAATCGATTGCCGCCTTTAAAGGATGCGTATACCGGCCCTCATCGGGATGGCTGAAGTTATTGAAAAGATTACGGGCCGTATCCTCATATATCTCTCCTGTTTCTTCATTCGTGAAAGTATATCCCCAGCTGTTGTTGGAGATGACTGCGCCATGGTCGGCACCCCATTTGATGGCCGCGGCGAAGTTGGCATCGGACGCGGAGTAGTCTCCTTCAAACACCTGGCATGACATGATGCGCACCCCTCTTTTGCCCGCAGCAGCGTCACCGCCGGCCATGCCGCAGCAGCCGGCGCCGTTGTTGTTGATGGCCGCAATGGTACCGGCCACGTGGGTGCCGTGTCCCGTATCGCCTCTGGTAATGGTGATGTTGTAATTGGATTTGACAAAGTTGCGGCTGCCGTTGCTTCCGGCTGCCAGGACTATATCCGCGAGGTCAGGGTGTGACATATCTACACCTTCATCCACGACTGATACGATCACGTCAGGAGAGCCCACCGTATAGTCCCTCCACACGTCGGCAGTGCGGACATTTGAGTAATGCCACTGGTATAGAGAGTAGTATGTATCATTGGGATTGTCCATGAGGCGGCGCATCCTGAATTTGGGGCAGACATTGTCAACATGAGCATGCGAGCTCAGGATCTCGTGCGCCTGACGAAGCGTCGTGCCTTCCGGGAGGGTGACATCATACCAGCGGTGCATTCCCATATCGCGGGAGCGCGGTTCGAACTTGCCTGCGTCAGGGAACACTCTCTGCATCGAGGCCATGCCGAGCGACGCGGCATCTGCTGTGCCACGCTCAACCTTTCCGGCGAGTTCATCGTCCAGCAGGACATACACACTACCCTCTATGGCCGCCGGAGAGTCCAGGATATCAGTGATCGTAGCCTCCCTGTGAGCCTCAAGAGGCTCGGGAACAATAACCGGGGTCTCTTCGCGCGAGCAGGACAGCACCGCCGCAAGTATTACGGGAATATATATGGTTTTCTTCATAATTATGATGTCAGAAACTGAGCCGAAGGCCTGCGATAAATGAGTTCTGCAGGACTTCGGAACCGAATATGTATGCGCCGTCAATGGAAACGTTCTTCCAGTGCAGGCCGATGCCGGTGGACGCAAACGAAGGGACGGACGCTCCTTCCGTAGCATGGCGATATCCAGCCCTGAGGGTCAGGATGCCGGCAAGCGTGTATCTGCCTCCCACTGCGACGGAAGAACCGCCCGCAAAAGGGCAGTCCACGTCCAGGAGAGCCTCAAACACATGGTCCCTGGAGATGCATGCCTCATATCCTGCGCCCACGACAGCTGATGATGGCAGTTTATACTTGACAGAATATGCATCTTCGACGTCATAGCCGAAATTGCGCACTCCCCCGGTGAAGATAAACCCGGATATCCTGTATGAAGCCATAGCGTCAAACACTATGGCTTCAATGCTGTAGTCTCCTAAGGACTGGGATACATATCTTACATTGGCTCCGGCCGTGAGAGAGCCGACTATCCTGATGCCGGCACCGGCGCCGAAGATGATGTTGCGGCCGCTCTCGCCGGGATATACGGCTCCAAGTGCCGACACCGACGGCGTGCCGTAATCCATGTACACGCCGCCGGCAGTAATGCCGATGCGGCCGTTTAAACGGGCGGAGGCGCTCACATTGGCAATTGGCATGACATCAATCTCCGGCATCCATGACATATAGGATGCCGCAGCATCAAACTTGCCCTGATAATAAGGAATTACAGACGGATTGGAGAACACCGCGGTGGCTACGGATGATGCCGACGCGTAGGAGGCGCCGCCCATGCCTGTGTATGCAGCGCTACGAGGCGCAACCATAAACGGCATGGCCGTCTCTCCCCCGACAATCTCAGCGTGAGCCGCCGGACGGATAAGGCAAAGGAGCACCGCCGGAATCAGCCTCAGGCAATATCTCTTAAATATTATCATATGGCGTTTTCTGTCACGGACGCAGGGATGGATGCTTTTCTGTAGGTATCCCTTTCCTGACCGGAGGCTCCGGTGAGATACATGACAGAACCGTCATCATTGAACTCCACGGTGTAGGATGTTGCCCATGAGGTGCCGTCAGCATATTTACCGCTGAGATCACCACCGCTATAAGAATATGTACCCGTGTAGAGGCGATACCTTCCGGTGCCGACCATCTGGTACATGGTGAACGTGTTGTCGGAAGCGAAACTGAGGTATACATCCACGGTCTCACTGCCAAGAGTGGCGGATTTGACTTCGATGCCTACAAGGTTCCAGTCGCCGGTAATACCTGATGCCTTTTTGGCTGGATCATCCTTGCCTCCGCATGAGACCAAAAGAAGGGCGGCCACGGCCGCGAAGATATATTTTTTCATTATAACCATCCTCCATTTTTGTTGTTGTCGCTTCGTGATATCACTGAGACAACCTGTGAAACTTCCATTCCGCCGATAGCATCATCGCCTCCGACGGCAATACCGCCACCCACGGCAGTGATTTTGATTTTGCAGGAACCTATCTTTGTGGGGTGCACAAAGAGACGGCCGTACTGGACGTAAGGCTCTTCGGCGAACGCCACTGATTCAGCACCGCTGACAATCTCGACATCAAGGTATGTCAGGTTGACGGAAGAAGTGCCGAAATATGATGAAATGTCCAGCCACTGGTTGGATCCGGTCTCGGCAATCAGGCAGGGAACTCCCTCTATTTTCATCATGAGCTTCCAGGTGTCGATGGAGCCTGTTCCCATCATGTGACGGTATTTGGAGAGCTCAATGGGCGTTCTGTTGTAAAGGTCTTTCGTGCCCTGGAGGCGGGTATCAAAGTCGTTGGCAGAAGTGACAAGCATCTCCTTAAATTCACGCACGGTGAATGTCTTGCCTATTTTCTTGGCATAGGAAAGAGCGAGCGCCGCGATACCGGAGACATGGGGACATGCCATTGACGTACCCTGCATGTAGCCATAGTCGGCGCCGTCTTCATTTTCAGAAGGGACGGTGGACAGCACCATGCCGCGCAGGAGAGAATTGCCTGCGGTGTTGACATGATAGGCTTCGCCGCCGGGAGCTACGATGTTGCAGCCGGGGCCATAGTTGGTGTAGTAGGCAGGAAGATAATCAGGGCCGAAGGAGGATACGCTGATGATGTCGTTGAGGGCTCCGGGATAAGTGGCATAAGGGTCGCCGTCATTGCCGGAGGCGAATATGGCTATGCCGCCGTCAAGGACGGCATTGTTTCTGGTCGCTTCGAAATATTGGATGGCGGCAGCTTCGAGGGCGTTGGCACCGCCGTTGCCGTCGCGATATGCCTTGTCTGACCTGTAGGTACCGCCGGGATAGCCGAAGGAACATGATATGATGGAGGCGCCGTTGTCAGCCGCGTATTTGATGGCTTTGGAGACAATTGTCGAGGAACCGCCTCTTTTTTCATTGAATATCTGGCAGGACATGATGCGGACACCGTCGCCTTTGCCGGAGCCGCCGGCAACGCCGGAGACGCCGATACCATTATTATTGACGGCGGCTATGGTACCGGCGCAGTGGGTTCCGTGAGAGCTGTCCTCCCCGCCGTCCCAGACGATGGCGCCGTTGTCCACGAAGTTGTAACCATGCTCGCCGTTGGGACCGGTCCACATGTTGGCGGCGAGATCGGGATGAGTGTATTTTACGCCTTGGTCCACGACTGCTACGATGATGGAATTGTCACCGGTGGTAAGATTGGTCCAGACATCCTTGACATTGATATCGGCTCCGGCGTATGCATCTTTGGCGTATGACTTGCTGCCGGAGTTGATGTAGTGCCACTGGTCGCCGAGACTGGGGTCGTTGAATATGGGTGTATTGGGGCCCTTGGTCGCAGGTGCCGCCACGGGGCCTTCATAAGGATACACTTTGCCGTCGGAAGCGGGTTCCATTATATAGTTCAACTGTATGCGCTTTATCTCCGGCACGACAGAGACGGCTCCGGCGACGGCTCTCGGATCCGCGCCTTCTTCAAGACTGGCTTCGAACCATTTGTCGAGATTGAATTTCCTTTCAAGGTCTTCCTTGCCCGGAGTGGAAGTGAAGACAGGACGGACACCAGTGATTCCGCAGGCCCTGAGAGCTGCTGTGTCCAGGCTGCCGTCAACATAAAGGATGATGGAACTGTCGTCGATACCGTCGCCGCCGAAATCGATTATTTCCGCGGATGATGCGGAGGAATCGCCGGCGATGGCGCCGTTATCCTCTTTGGCACAAGAGAATGCTACGAGGAGTACGGGGGTCAAGATAAGTGGAAGTTTTCTCATCATAATGTGAAGTTTACTGTTTCATCAATAGTTTCGCAAAATTATAAAAAATCCCTTGATAACCAAGCCACGAGAACTTTTTGAATATTTTTCCAAAATTACATTCCGTAAGAAAATCCGAGCAAAAAAGTAACAATTCCAAAAAGCGCTCGCGGACAATCAAAAAATATCCAGCGAAATAGCGCCGAAATCGTTGTTATAATGCATTATGCGCGCCTTTTAAGACTATTGGAATTTAAAAAATGATTTTCCATATTTGCGAAAATCGATTTGTTAGTAGTATACACAACTTACTTCAATATTTATGTTTAATTCATTTCACGTTATGAAAAAAATCAGGCTTTTTTTCACAGCCATGGTTTTGCTCATCTTTTCTGTAGCAGTATCGGCACAGAATATCACTGTGACCGGTACCGTCTCAGATGAGTCCGGTGCTGCTGTCGCCGGAGCTGGAGTGCTCCTCAAAGGCAACAATACCGTTTATACCATGACTGACAATGCAGGTCAGTACAGGATCTCAGTACCTGCAAACGGAACACTCACTGTCAACTGTCTTGGCTATCAGGACGCCGAAGTAAACGTTGCCGGACAGTCAGTTATCAATATCGTCCTCGTCGAGGACAAACAGATGCTCGAAGAGACCATCGTAGTTGCCTACGGTACAGCCACCAAGAGCTCCTTCACCGGTTCCGCGGCGATGGTCAAATCCGAAGCCATAGAAAAGAAGATTTCCGCCAACGTCACCAACGCACTGGCAGGTACCACCCCCGGTGTACAGATTATATCCGGCAGCGGTGACCCGACCAACAGCTCTCCGACCATCCGCATCCGCGGTATCGGTTCCATGAGCGCCAGCAACTCACCTCTTATCGTGGTGGACGGCATGCCCTATGAAGGAGCGATATCTGATATCAACCCCAATGACGTTGAGTCCATGTCAGTCCTCAAGGACGCATCCGCATCAGCCATCTACGGCCACCGCGGTGCCAACGGTGTGATTCTCATCACCACCAAAAAAGCTTCTTCCGGTGATGCCCAGGTCAAATTCGACGCCCGTTTCGGTGTCAACAGCCGCCTCATTCCCCAGTATGACGTCATCTCCGACCCGGCCGAATACTACGAGACCTACTATAAAATGATGTACAACCAGTACTACTATGCAGGTCACACCTCAGCCGAGTCATACGCATACGCTGACAAATACCTCTTCGACCAGAACAACGGCGGACTCGGTTATTAGGTCTACACTGTTCCCGAAGGAGAAAAATTCATCGGTACCAACTTCAAGCTCAACCCCAAAGCCACACTCGGCTACTATGACGGTACCTACTATTACACTCCCGACGACTGGTACAAAGAGGCTTTCCACAACTCATTCCGCCAGGAGTACAATGTATCCGTAAGCGGAAGCTCCGACAGGTTCAACTACTACGCATCAGCAGGCTTCCTCAACGATGGCGGTATGGTGTCCAACTCCAGCTACAAGCGCTACACCGGCCGCGTCAATGCCGACTACCAGGTGAAGAAATGGTTCAAGGTGACCACCTCCCTGAACTATTCACATTCCAATTCCCAGGTTGCCGACTACGACGATGAGTCCTTCGGTTCGTCAGGCAATATATTCTATATTGTCAACAACATGGGCCCCATCTATCCTCTCTATGTGAGGAAACTTGATGACAATGGCAATCCCTACATCGTCACCGAAAACGGCCGCACCGTCTACGACTCCAACAACACCAACTTCAAGCGCCCGAACTTTGTCGGCAACGCCATCCGCGACAACGAGGTGGACGACAGGCACAACTACGCCGACGTCCTCGTCGGCAAATGGGGAGCCATCTTCACTCCCGTCGAGGGCCTCACCCTCTCCGCCAATCTCGGTGTTACCAATGACAATACCCGCAGGACCGAACTCTACAGCCAGTTCGGCTCAGCCAGCGCGGACGACGGTCTGGTATACGTGGAGCACAATCGCCTCTTCTCTACCAACCAGCAGTATCTGGCCGAATACAAGACTACCATTGCAGGCACAGAGCACAGCATTGACATCCTTGCCGGATACGAACAGTACAAGAAGACCCGCCAGCGCCTTTATGGACAGAACGATCACCTCTTCAACCCTCTCATCGGCGAGCTCAGCAACGCCGACGGCACTGAGAAGAAAAGCGTAAAGTCCTATACCAACGAATACATGACCGAAGGCTTCCTTGCCCGCGCACAGTATGACTATGCAGGTAAGTACTTCGCATCCGCTTCATTCCGCCGCGATGCATCTTCACGCTTCGCCAAAGGTCACCGCTGGGGCAACTTCGGCTCTCTCGGTGCCGCATGGCTCGTCACCGGGGAAGAGTTCATGAAGGATGTGTCATGGGTTGACATGCTCAAATTCAAGGTCAGCTATGGTGTACAGGGTAACGACAATCTTGGTGGTGATATTGAGCCGCAGTGGTACTATCCTTATGCAGACCAGTACACCCACTCTTACAATGCCGCGACCAGCGAATACTCCATGCAGCTTGCATTCAAGGGCAACAGCGACCTCACTTGGGAGACATCTAAATCATTCAACATCGGTGCTGATTTCGAACTCCTCGGAGGCGTACTCAACGGCTCACTTGAGGTATTCGCCCGCAAGACAGAAGACCTTCTCTACGAAAAAGATGTACCTCTCTCAGCAGGCAACCCTACAGGTGTAATCCCCGTCAACGTCGGTTCGATCATGAACAAGGGTGTTGAACTCACCCTCGACGGAAGCATCATTCGCACCAAGGACGTCAACTGGACATGGAACCTCAACCTCTCACATTACAACAACAAGATTCTCTCCCTCGATAGCGGCGTCTCTGAGGAAGGCATCAAAGGCGGCTACCGAATCTACAAAGTCGGAGGCTCTCTTTACGATCTCTACATTCGCAAATACGCCGGTGTAGATCCCGAAACCGGTCAAGCACTCTACTATTATGATGAGACCGACGATGACGGCAACGTAATCGCCACGATGAAGACCACTTCTGACTTCTCCAAGGCTACCCAATATGAGGATGGCTCTATTCTGCCCAAACTCTATGGCGGTTTCGGCACCTCAATTTCAGCCTACGGATTCGACCTCTCCGCTCAGTTCTCATATCAGCTCGGAGGTCGCTACTATGACGGTTCATACCAGGCCCTCATGCACACCCAGTCCTCTGCCGGCCAGGCATGGCACAGGGATGCCCTTAAGGCATGGACACCTGAAAACACCAACACCGACGTTCCCCGTCTCGACGGCGACATCCAGGTAGCCCAGACGGCAGTTGACCGATTCCTCATCAGCTCCAACTACCTCAGCGTCAACAACGTCACCCTCGGCTACACAGTTCCCGCCCGTCTCGTAAAAAGAGCAGGCCTAAGCTCTCTCAGGGTATACGTGTCAGGTGAAAACCTCGCAGTTATCACAGCCCGCAAGGGTGTGGATCCCCGCTTCTCACTCGGTCTCGGTTCATACACCGCAGGCTCAGGACTCAGCACCGGCAGTTATGGCGCAATGCGTAACATCACCGGCGGTATCACTCTCACTTTCTAATCTTATAAAGGAACAAGGATATGAAACTCAACAAAATATATTTAACTCTCGCCGCAGGACTCGCATTTACGGCCTGCTCGGACATTGACGAGATTGTACCGCAGAGTGACAGGATGCTTGAGTCTCAGGTAAAAGAGACCAACACGATAGTCCCGTCTCGTGCCGAGGCATCATTTACCGGTATGTTCACCAGTATTGGCAAACCATACGCTGCCAATTACGAAACTCCTGACGACTTTGCGTTCCTCGTAATGGCTTTCTGCAACGATCTTGAAGGTGCAGATGCGCTCATGCCGGACTCAGGATACAACTGGTTCTCTGTGTGCGGCGAATACTCATCCCGCAATGCCAACTACCGCAACCCGTATATCCGCTACAGGACTCCATATAAGCTCATCGCTGACGTCAACACATTCGTTTCCGGCTTCCCCGAGGATGTATCTGACGAAAACAGTATCCGTCTTATCGCACAGGCCAGGGCGCTCAGGGCATTCGCCTACATGCAGCTCGTTCCGGCCTTCCAGTTCGTGACCAATCTTGATGGTCCTGCCGTCCCTCTCGTGACACCCGAGACCGAGGACTTCACCCATAATCCCCGTGCGGCAGTAAGGGACATCTATACCCTTGTCATCGAGGACCTCAACTATGCAGTTGAAAAACTTGAAGGCTTCAAGCGTTCCAGCAAGATGTATATCGACCAGACCGTAGCCTATGGTCTTCGTGCCCGTGCCAATCTCGACCTCGGCAACTACGACGATGCTGCCGCCGATGCCGCCAGGGTCATCGCCCAGTACACTCCCGCTTCCATCGCAGAAGTGTCAAAGCCTTCCTTCATGAGCATCGACGAGCACAACTGGGTATGGGGTTACGATATGACCGCCGCCCTCACCCTCAAGAAGACCGATGCCACCCCGTCATCATGGCTCAGGTCATTCTCCGGTGACAGCTACTCGGCAGCCTGCCAGTGCTACGTCAGCATCAACAAACTCCTCTGGAACAAAATCCCCGCTACCGACATCCGCAAGCAGTGGTGGGTGGATGAAGGCTTGCACTCAACTCTGATTGAAGGTCTCACATGGAAGGGCAAAGGTGACATCGCAAACCTTACTCTCAACAACGAAAAGGAGCCTTTCCTCCCCTACACCAACGTCAAATTCGGCTGCCTCACCATTGGCACCACCACCAACGACGAAGACTTCCCTCTAATGCGTGTTGAGGAGATGATTCTTGTCCGTGCCGAAGGCCTCGCCAAGAGCGGCAAAGAAGCTGAAGCAGCGCAGTTACTCTCTGACTTTGTCACTACTTACCGTGATCCTCAGTACTCCGTAAACGGCCGCGGTCTTTCTCTCGCTGACGAGATCTGGTTCCAGCGCCGCGTCGAGCTCTGGGGCGAAGGCTTCGGCATCTACGACATCAAGCGCCTCGGCAAACCACCCGTCCGCTTCCACGGCACTCCTGAGAGCACCAACTTTGCACCTGCCTTCCGTTTCAACATGGCGGCAGATGACGGATGGCTCCTCATGAGATTCCCTCAGACAGAACTTGACACCAACTTCTCCATCGAGGACAACAATAACGGATCCCTCCCCGTAATGGACCAGAACCCCACCCTTCGCGACGGTGTCACAGACTAACCAAATTAACATGGACTATAGAATTATGAAAGCACTTGCAAAATACATATTCGCACTTGCGGCAGCTGCAGCGGTGACTGTTGCCTGCAAAAAAGAGAATGAGTATGAATGGGGCAAGCCTGATGTGGAAGGATGCTACGGTGTATACTTCCCCTCACAGACCACGACAGGCAGCCATACCCTTACTCCTTCCGACGCAAAGAGCGTCACCTTCACGGTAAGCCGTTACGAGACCGATGGCGATATCACCGTCCCTCTCGTAGTGACCGATCCCAACAACGTCTATACAGTTAGTCCGCTTCACTTCAACGACGGACAGACCGAATCCTCAATTACCGTTGACTTCGAAAACGCTGAGATTGCCAAGACATATCCCTTGACGATTGCGATAGAAGACAGTCAATACGCCTCATCTTATAGGAAAGGGGCACACAGCATCGACTATTCCGTATTCATCGTAGAGATGCATACTCTCAAAGATGAAAGCGGCGAAAACGATGCCGTGGTGACATTCACTGTACAGCCAGACTTCCTTGAGGATTTTGATGTTGATGAGGCCTACACTAAAACCGGAAAGATCGAGTATTACGAGATTGATGGCGTCCGTCACTGCAAAACCGTGACCGACGACGGAAAAGGCATCTGGTATTCAGACAATGAAATCGAATTCCTTTGGTATACCAAGCTCGATTTCGGCGACGGCACCAAGGACCAGCCGCTCGAAGTGAAAGTTCAGTCAACAGGATATACCATTGCAGTAGAGGCTGGTGGAACCCAGTATCCTATCAAATACGCCGACTATTACAACTACGTCACTGACTTGAAAGAGAAAGAATACGAGGGGGCTTCGAATTTCACCCAATATGCTAAAACCTCAAGGGAATCAGAATATCCTGCGTCTTACTACGATGGAATGGGAGGATTCTACTTCAATCTCGCATTCGACATCACCGGTTCAGGCTATTGGTATGGCTTCCACGAAGCCTCTGTTGCCGGTGTCGGTAGCGGATACACCCGTGTCTACTATGGCCTCAAAGTCTCTTCAGACTACTCTGACGGTGGCAAGACTCCTGTCTTCATCAATGCCGGAGAAAGCATCAAGACTGTCAAATATGCCATCTACGAAGGCAAACTATCTCCCGCCCAGATAGAGACCAAGGTAGGCCTGATTGACAAGGGCACCGACGAGTCCACCTCCGTCACAGAGTTCGCTCACAACGAGGAGGCCCACACAAATTCCGCAACTCTCAAAGTCTCTCCCGATGAGACCGGTGAATATACACTGGTGGCTGTAGCCTACGACGAAAAAGGCGAAAAGAAGAGCTCCGGCTCCACCACCTTCAAGCATGTAACAGCCGATGACGCTGCGGAGTACATGGTCGATCTCAATGTCTACACAGAAGACACCCCTGCAAGATATACCGCGTTCCACGACTACGACTCCTTCGCTTTCGGAATCTACGGCAGCGGTCTTACCGATGTCCGCATGGTGACCGTAAAAGTCAGTGACGCCCTCAAATTTGGTTTCGACAAGATTGTCTCCACGATAAGGTCCGATAACAAGTATGCCGCGTCAGATTCCCTCCTGAACGTCATCAACAGCAACGGAGGTTATTATGCCGTGGCCAACAGACTCAGGCCGGACACGCCCTACGTAATGATTGTATGGGCAACGAATGGCAGCCTCGATGTCTACAAATACGATGTATACATGACTGCCGCCCTGCCGTATGAGTGGGAACTTATCGGTGAAGGCCGTCTGACTGACGACATTGTGTGCCCGATATACGGAATAGATCCCATAACATTGAAATGCGATGTCTACAAAGAGAAAAACATCCCCGGAATCTACATGGTCAACAACTATCAGAAAGAGTTCGTCGAATACTTCTTTGGAGAAGACCTTGCAGATTATGGGATGACCCTCGATGAGGTAGAAGGTGTTCTATGGGAAGCCGCAAATCTCGTAATCGACGCCAGCGACCCGGAGAAGGTATTCATCCCTGAACAGGCATATGGTCTTACACTCAGCAGTGATGACGGTCTGTTCGACGTCACATCAGTCATCGATGACGAGCACACCTCGGAAGGTCTCTACGACGACGGTGTCATCACCTTCCCTGAAGCAGGCGGCATTTCCTGTGTCATTGGTGGTGACGGTTACTACCAGACCAACCTGAACGGTGCATTCAAGGTCGTATTCCCCGATAATGTCGGCACTACCTCAATACCTGCAAACACCAAGGCCCGCCATAACTTCAAACTCCCCAGGGCCGGCGAGTTTAACGCCCGTGCAAGACGCTACATCAGCATTGAGCGTGAAGCCAAACCTCTCGACGTCAAGGTCGAAATTTCCGCTACGGCCGGGCACAAGAGTGCAAGGAAGGTAAAGGCAAACCTTTAATATTATATGCTGCTGACAGAGGGCAGGTTGACGTTTTCTCAACCTGCTCTCTTGTTTTTTTGTAGAAAACTTCTAACTTTGTATCGACCGCTATTATTTGTTAGTAGTGACACACAACTTGTTTTAGTTCAATATTTATGTTTAATTCATCTCAGCTCATGAAAAAAATCAGATTTTTTTTCACGGCATTAGTCTTGCTGCTTGTGACCACAAGCATCGCATTCGCACAGCGAATCACGGTCAGCGGCACTGTAACTGATGCAGCATCAGGCGACGGCCTCGTCGGTGTATCTGTCCTCCTGAAAGGCAGCGCCACAGTCTACACAATGACCGACGCCCTCGGCAACTACAAGATCTCCGTCCCCTCCGACGGCACCCTTGTTTTCAACACGCTAGGTTACCAATCCACAGAGATTGCAGTAAATGGCCAGACCACTGTCAACGCCGTCCTGACCATTGAGGCCGAAGCTCTGGACGAAGTCATAATGGTTGCCTACGGTACCGCAAAAAAATCATCCTTCACAGGATCTGCCACGACCGTCAAGAGTGAAAGCCTCCAAAAACATACGGTTTCCAATGTTTCTAAGGCGGTAGAAGGCCTTGTTGCCGGTGTGACCACAACCTCAGGCGGCGGACAGCCCGGATCCAACTCAAGCATTCAGGTCCGTGGCGTCGGCTCTATCAATGCTTCTTCAAGTCCTCTATATGTTGTCGACGGTGTTCCTTACGACGGTGCGCTGGCGGCCATCAACCCCAACGATATTGAGAACCTGACAGTTCTCAAGGATGCTTCCGCATCCGCCCTGTATGGTGCGCGTGCCGCCAACGGCGTCATCCTCATTACCACCAAAAAGGGTGCTGAAGGTTCAGCCTCTGTCAACTTTAAGGCGCAGTGGGGCGTACAAAGCCGCTCTCTTCCCCGTTACGATGTAGTGAACATGGAAGAATTCGTAGAGCTCTCATACGAGGCAATCAAAAACGATCTGGTTTTCAAGAGCGGCTACACAGAGGCTGATGCCAGACTGCAGGCCCTCGCAAATCTCAGCTCGAGTCTGGGCGGAGAGTACTACAATCCTTATAAGAACTACACTTGGGCCACAGTCATCGATCCTGAAACAGGCAAGGTTAAAAGTGATGCTGTCGCCGCCTACAGCGAAGACTGGATGGATGAACTGACCAACAAGAACGCTCTGCGCTCAGAATATCTCCTCAGCCTCACCGGTGGTACAGCCAAGACCAAATACACCCTCTCTCTCGGCTATCTTGATGATAATGGTGTCCTCATCACCACCAACTTCAAACGTTACTCCGCCCGTGTCGGCGTTGACCATTCAGCCAACAATTGGTTCAAGATCGGCACCAACTCTTCATTCGCATACACTACCACCAACTCGCCTCAGCATTCCGACACACAGACCGGCAATGCCTGGTACACTGCTCAATTCATGGCGCCCATCTATCCCGTATACATGAAGGATATCGATGGTAACACCGTATACAATGAAGACGGTACCAAGAGATATGACTACGCTGAAAACGGCCGTCCCAAGGCCAACAACTTCAATGCGGTAGGTGATCTCTACGAGAACTCATACCTCCAGAATGCTGACAATGCCAGCGTCCGCGCATACGCCATTTTCGGCGGTGACAGCGATGATCTCGGCGCTTTGAAAGGGCTCACATTCTCCGTCAACTTCGGTACCGACATCCGCAACTTGGCTATCACATCCTACTACAATCCCTACACCGGAGACGGTAGATCCACCAGTGGTTCCATTAGAAAGTATGCAAGACGTACCATGTCATACACTTCCAATGAGATTCTCAAATATGAGCGTAGCTTCGGTGCGCACCATGGTCTTATCCAAGCTGGCCACGAATTCTACTCATACGACTACAGCAACCTGTCTGCAC
>JAFZPY010000096.1 GCA_017552475.1 Bacteroidales bacterium
AACGCCGTGCTCCTGCGCGAGATCAACATGGGCGGCACCGCCATCGGCACCGGCCTCAACGCCGTTCCCGGCTTCGCCGAACTCTGCACTGCCAAGATGACCGAATTCAGCGGCGACCACTTCGAAAAGGCCTCCGACCTCGTCGAAGCCACTCCTGATACTGGTGCTTACGTAAGCTACTCCGCTGCACTCAAACGCCTCGCCGTCACGCTCTCCAAGATCTGCAACGACCTCCGCCTCATGGCATCCGGCCCCCGCTGCGGTCTCCACGAAATCAATCTCCCCGCCATGGCTCCAGGCTCTTCCATCATGCCCGGCAAAGTCAACCCCGTCATCCCGGAAGTGACCAATCAGGTATGCTTCAAGGTCATCGGCAACGACACCACCGTCACCTTCGCCGCCGAGGCAGGCCAGCTCCAGCTCAACGTCATGGAGCCCGTCATCGCCCAGTCCATCCTCGAAAGCCTCACATGGCTTACCAACGCCATGAATACCCTCCGTACAAAATGCATAGACGGCATCACCGTTAACAAAGAGCACTGCTACGAGATGGTCAAAGGCAGTATCGGTATCGTCACTGCCCTCAATCCCTACATCGGCTACAAGAACAGCACGAAAGTCGCCAAGGAAGCCCTCGAGACCGGCGGTTCCGTCTACGACATCGTCCTTGCCAAAGGCCTCATGACCAAAGACAAACTCGACGAAGCCCTCGACCCCAAAGCCATGCTCGGCTCCCACGAGTTTATAAAATAAAAAGCGTATATAGTTTGCTCGAAAGAGTATACAACTAAAAAAGCTACCAGCCGATTGACTGGTAGCTTTTTCATATTGTAAGAGCAGTTGATTACTGCTCGTCAGGAGCGTCGTTGTTGTCAGGACCGGGCTGCTGAGGACCACCCTGGAAAGGTCCCTGAGGACCGCCCTGAGGGCCGCCGGCCTGCTGGGTCTGCTGGTACATTGCCTCGAAAGACTTGCTGAGAGCCTCGCTGTAACGGTCGATGTCGGCGATGTTCTGATTCTTGACAGCCTCCTTGAGGAGATTGACATTGGATTCGACATCTGCCTTGACGTTGGCAGGGACCTTGTCTCCATTGTCCTTGAGGAACTTCTCGGCCTGGAAGCAGAGAGAGTCGGCGTTGTTGATCTTGTCAACGCGCTCCTTCTCAGCCTTGTCGGCAGCCTCGTTGGCCTTGGCCTCGTCACGCATCCTCTGGATTTCGTCCTCAGAAAGACCTGAAGAAGCCTCGATGCGGATGTTCTGCTCCTTGCCGGTAGCCTTGTCCTTGGCAGATACATTGAGGATACCGTTGGCGTCAATATCGAAAGTCACCTCGATCTGAGGGACACCTCTCGGTGCGGGTGCGATGCCGTCCAGATGGAAGCGGCCAATCTCCTTGTTGTCCTTGGCCATGGGACGCTCGCCCTGGAGGACATGGATTTCAACGGAAGGCTGGTTGTCCGCAGCGGTGGAGAACACCTGGGACTTGCGGGAAGGAATGGTCGTATTGGACTCGATGAGCTTGGTCATCACGCCGCCGAGAGTCTCGATACCGAGAGAAAGCGGAGTAACGTCGAGAAGGAGCACATCCTTCACATCGCCTGCGAGTACGCCACCCTGAATGGAAGCGCCCACTGCTACAACCTCATCAGGGTTGACACTCTTGTTGGGCTCCTTGCCAAAGAAGTTCTTCACGAGCTCCTGAACGTAAGGGATACGGGTAGAACCACCTACGAGAAGCACCTCATCGATATCCGAAGGCTGGAGATGGGCGTCAGCCAGTGCCTGACGGCAAGGCTCGATGGAGCGGCGGAAGAGACTGTCTGCGAGCTGCTCGAACTTGGAGCGGCTGAGAGTCTTCACAAGGTGCTTGGGCACGCCGTCCACAGGCATGATATAAGGAAGGTTGATGTCTGCGGAAGTCTGGCTGGAAAGCTCAATCTTCGCTTTCTCTGCAGCCTCCTTGAGACGCTGGAGAGCCATAGGATCCTTGCGGAGGTCAATACCGCCGTTTTCTGCGGCGAACTCATCTGCGAGCCAGTCGATGATCACCTGGTCGAAGTCGTCACCGCCGAGGTGGGTATCACCGTTGGTAGACTTCACTTCGAACACGCCGCCGCCGAGCTCGAGGATGGAGATATCGAATGTACCGCCACCGAGATCGTATACAGCGACCTTCATATCCTTGTTGCGTTTGTCAAGACCGTATGCAAGGGCAGCTGCAGTAGGTTCGTTGATGATACGTTTTACATCAAGACCTGCGATCTTGCCGGCCTCCTTGGTAGCCTGACGCTGAGAGTCGGAGAAATATGCAGGAACTGTGATGACGGCCTCAGTAACCTCCTGACGGAGATAATCCTCGGCAGTCTTCTTCATCTTCTGGAGAATCATGGCAGAAATCTCCTGAGGAGAATAGAGTTTGCCGCTGATATCCACACGGGGGGTGTTGTTGTCACCCTTGACCACCTTATAAGGAACACGTGCGACTTCGGTATTCACCTGGTCGTAGGTCTCACCCATGAATCTCTTGATGGAGAATACAGTATTGTGAGGGTTGGTGATAGCCTGACGCTTGGCCGGGTTACCGATCTTGCGCTCACCTCCGTCGGTGAATGCCACTACTGAAGGAGTGGTGCGCTGACCCTCATTGTTGATGATGACGGTAGGCTGGTTGCCTTCCATCACGGCCACGCATGAGTTCGTGGTTCCCAAATCAATTCCAATAATCTTTCCCATAATATTCTGTTGTTTTTACTTTCGTTTGATAAGTTTTGCCTCCATATTTACTAACTTTGTGCCATCTCATTTTTATGACAAATTGGCATATATGGAATACAGACAATTGACAGAAGCAGAATTTGCAGACCTCTCATCACGCATACTCTACGAAGACAACCATATCCTCATTATCAACAAGAAAGTCGGGGAAATCGTCCAGGGTGACAAGACCGGTGACGAGCCTGTCAGCGAGACATACAAAGCCTTCATCGCGCAGCGCGACTCCAAGCCGGGCAAAGTCTTCATGGGTGTTCCCCATCGCCTGGACCGCCCGGTGAGCGGCATCACCATACTTGCCAAGACCTCCAAAGCCCTCGAGCGTCTTAATGAAATGTTCAGGAACGGAGACATCCACAAAAAATACTGGGCACTCTGCACCGCCGCTCCGGCAGAAAAATCAGGCACTCTTGAGAACTACCTGTCCCGCAACGAAAAGCTCAACAAATCCTTCATAGTCAAGGCACCGGGCAAAGACAAAGAAGCCAGGCTCGCACGCCTCAACTACACGCATCTGCTCGACACGGACCGCTATCACCTCATTGAAGTAGAGCTCCTTACCGGCCGCCATCACCAGATCCGCTGCCAGCTTGCAGGCATGGGATGCCACATCAAAGGCGACCTGAAATACGGAGCCCCTCGTTCCAATCCTGACGGCGGCATATCCCTCCACGCCCACGAAGTGAGCTTCATCCATCCCGTCAAAAAGACGCCGATAGACATTGTCGCCCCGGTACCGTCATCCTGGAAAGGAATTCCCCGGTAACGCCTACATCCTTGAGAGTTTTTCCGCATTGAGCTTCTTCCATTCACCGGGAGTAGTGCCTGTCTCCAACTTAAAGGCCATGTTGAAAGACACCTGATTATGGAAGCCGCACAGCTGGGCAAGGTCCTGCGATTTCACACGCGGGTCCCGTGTCATCATTTCGACAGCATGTTTTATCCTGTAATGGTTGACAAACTGCCTGAAATTCCTGTCCGAACACAGATTTATCGATTTGCTCAGGTATGCACGATTTGTCAACATGGCATTGGCCAGGTCATCTATACTGTAGGACTCTACGAGAAAAGGTTTCCTGTCACGCATATACCGGCAACAGCGCTCATACAGCTCATCATCTCCGTGCTTTTGCGGGAAAAATCCATATCTGGAGTCCATCTCCTTCCATAGTTTTTTCTCCAGCCTCACAGCAGGGAACAGCGCCATGCCTGATACCGAACGGGCATAAAGGAAGACGAATACTGCCACATTGACACAGAGCATACCATATCCCGGCATATGGCTTGAAACCGCAAAAGCGACGGACAACATTATAAAAAGGAACAGCCGGAAAGTATTCTCGACATGATTGAGCATGTTATAGCGCGCCTGATACTTCCTGGGCCTTGAAGCCCTGTTGACAAACCTTGACCAGTAATACCAGGAAAAGAACGCGACAGTATTGACTGCCACAAATGCAGGATACACCTCTATCGGCAGGTATGAGATTGCTCCTAAAACTGATATAATAAAGGAAGAGAGAGCAAAAATAACAGGCTGTGCAAATAGAAAACGCCCTTCTTCGTATGATAAAGGAGCCGCTATGAGCAGCAATCCCGCCGAACACAAGTCCATTGCGAGGAATCCTGTCGAAAACTCATTATTCACGATGAGCCTTACGACTATTGAGCAGAACAAAGTCGCAAGCGACAGAAGTTCGATTTTAATCCTTGAGGACCGGCGATGGCGACGGTACCTGGTGAAAGAGATGACAAGGAGTACGAGGATCACTACTCCGGATGAGAGGCTGATTGGGTTAATCATTGGTCTGAACGTTTTAGCGCTTGGTTAAAAGCAGACACAATATACGCATGATACCGCAACAGACAATGTAAGAAAGCGGTTTTAATTGCGTAAGTAAGATGATTTTTTTACGTTTTTTATCTTTTTTGACTGTTTATTTGCTTTTCGGGCTCTCTTTTCCTGCGTCCGCATGGCGTATATGCCCCTTGATCTCGTCGAAGCCCTTGCCATAGACACCGCTGACAGATGACACGGAGAGGAAAGCTTCCGGGTCGATGACCTTGATGTAGCGGAGCAGGAGGTTCAGGTCGGTCTTGCGAGTGATTACCATAAGGACTTCTGTCTGGTTCTTGGTATACCAGCCCTTGCCATCGAGAACCGTCACTCCCCTGTGAAGGTCATGCGTGATGGCATCCGCGATGGCTTCATACCTTCGCGACAGGATGAACAACTGTACCGACTGCTGCGAACCGGACAGATACATATCCACTACGTAGCTGTTCACGGTCACGAGAATGAGACCATAAACCACTGTCGTTATCTTCTCCGGCCATGCCATGAGAGTGGAGACAGTCTCGCCGTTCTCTCCAACGGTCTTGACAAAAGAAGGGAAGAACAGGGACGAAAGAATCACCAGTACGTCAATCATGAGAATCACGCGTCCCGGAGATACGTTGCGGTACTTGTTGACAACGAGTGCGACTATATCCGTGCCGCCTGTACTGCCACCCTGAGACATTGACATGCCGATACCGAGTCCGGCCATGATACCACCCATGATGGTGGACATCAGCTTACCGTTCTGAATAGCTATGGTGTCAATAATCTCATACGGGATAAAACCAGGCAGAAGCTGCAATCCGGCCGAAGCCACCAGGATGGCATAAACGGTCTTGCCTCCAAATGACGGGCCAAGAATTATGACGGCCATCACGAGAAGCAGGGCATTTATCACGAAGTAAGACACGCCGATGGTCACAAATCCGTTGGTAGCATACTGAATCACGGAGCTTATACCCGTAACGCCGCCACCGACAAGGTTGTTGGGGACGAGGAACACGGTCCAGCCCGTCACGAAAACGAGAATACCCACTGTGATTATGAAATACTCCTTAAGCAGCATTCCGAAGGATGTGCGTATAATGGGAGCCTTGAATTTATCGCTCTTGCTGATCATATTGTTGTTTTTTCTTGCGTTCAATACCGGTCTTGATTTCATCAAATCCTTCACCGTACACATTGCTGGCCGGAGACACCGACACGAAAGCCTTGGGATCAATCTTTTTAATCTCCTTAGTCACGTCATGAAGCTGGAACTTACGGACAAGGACAAGAAGCACCTTGCGGTCTGTCTTGGTATACCAGCCCTGGGCATAAAGCGCGGTGACTCCCCTGTCCATGTCATTTATGATGTAGTCGGCAATCTGGGAGTATTTCTCCGAGAATACAAGGATCTGTACCGTGGACTTGCTGCCCAGAAGGACATAGTCGACCATGAAGGAGAACGTAATCATGGCAATATATCCGTACACCATATCCTGGAAAGTCTTGTCCGGCAGGAGAAGGATGGACGCTATGATGACAAGATCTGAATACAGGAACACCTTGCCCGGTGATACCGGATAGAACTTGTTGATCATAAGGACGGCGATATCCGAGCCGCCGGTGCTTCCTCCGTGCTGGAATATCATCGCTATGCCCGCCGCCTCCAGCAATCCGCCTATAATAGGAATAAGTATACGCTCACTGATATAAAGCGGCTGACCGGGGACTGCCAGGAGAAAATCCACTTTGGGAATAAACTCAAACAGCAATGTCGACAGCAGGATAGCGTAAATCGTCCTCATGCCGAACCCCTTTCCAAGCACGAAAGTCGCCGCTATAAGAAGCAATACGTTTATCACGAGATATGACGCCGGTACCGGTATCAATCCTCCGGTGGCAAGCTGTATGATGGTACTCAGACCAGTGAGACCTCCGCTCGCGATGCCATTGGGAATCATGAATGACGCCCAAGCCAAGGTGTACAGCACGACACCTCCCGTTATGAAGAGGTAATCGACAGCTGAATTACGGAATTTGTCACTTAATGCCATTGGGTGAAATTATTTGATCACTACATTGACGATCCTTCCCGGCACGACGATCATCTTCACGATGCTCTGCTCCCCGACCCATTTGGCAGTCTGCTCAAGACCGCGGACATGAGTCTCAACCTCCTCCCTGGACATGGATTTGGGAAGATCGACGGTAAAGCGGGTCTTGCCGTTGAAGGATACAGGATATGTACAAGTGTCCTCCACTGTCAATGCGGCGTTGAATTCAGGGAAAGATGCGAATGATATGCTCTGCTTATGTCCCAGAGCCTCCCAGAGTTCTTCGGCGATATGAGGAGCGAAGGGTGAGAGAAGTATGAGCAGCGGTTCGAGGATTTCACGCTTGGAGCAGCCTGAAAGCTCGTTGACTGCAATCATGAATGCACTGACGGTGGTATTGAAAGAGAATGTTTCAATGTCTTCCTGCTCCTTGCCGATGAGTTTGTGAAGGGCCTTGAGTTCTGAAGGTGTGGCCTTGTCGTCATTGACGAGCCACTTATCGCCGTCATAGAACATGCGCCATACTTTCCTCAGGAAACGATGGACGCCGTCTATACCCTTGGTATCCCATGGCTTTGACTGCTCGACAGGTCCGAGGAACATTTCATAAAGACGTAGCGTGTCGGCACCGTATGTGTCGCAGATGGTATCAGGATTTACCACGTTGTACATGGACTTGGACATCTTTTCCACAGCCCAGCCGCATATATACTCTCCGTTTTCGAGGACGAACTCGGCTGTCTCGAACTCGGGGCGCCATTTCCTGAATCCTTCAATATCAAGGCGGTCGTTACGGACAAGGGAGATATCCACATGAATCTCAGTAGTTTCATAAGAATCCTTGAGTCCCACGGAGACGAACTTGTTGGTACCCACAATTCGATACACGAAGCTTGAACGGCCCTGGATCATTCCCTGATTGATGAGCTTGCGGAAAGGCTCGTCCTCGCATACATATCCGAGGTCATAGAGAAACTTGTTCCAGAAGCGGGAATAGATAAGATGGCCTGTAGCATGTTCGGTACCGCCTATGTAGAGATCGACGTTGCGCCAATAGTCATCGGCCTCGCGGCTCACGAGGGCTTCGCCGTTGTGGGGATCCATGTAGCGGAGGTAGTAAGCGCTGGAGCCTGCAAAGCCGGGCATAGTACTGGTCTCCAGAGGGTAACCGTCGTAGGTCCAGTCCTTGGCACGGGCGAGAGGCGGTTCACCGGCATCGGTAGGCTTGTATTCATCCACCTCAGGGAGTGTGAGGGGAAGCTTGTCAACTGGATAAGGCGTGGGAATGCCGTCTTTATAATATATAGGGAACGGTTCGCCCCAATAACGCTGGCGTGAGAATATTGCATCACGGATGCGATAGTTCACCTTACGATGTCCGATGCCGTGTTCTTCAACATAGGCGATGGCGGCAGGGATAGCCTCCTTTACAGTGAGTCCGTTGAGGAACCCGGAATTTATCATGATACCTTCTTTGGCATCGAAGCTTTCCTCGCTGACATCGGCTCCTTCGATAAGAGGAATAATCGGGAGATCGAATTTCTTCGCGAATGCGTAGTCGCGGCTGTCATGAGCCGGAACAGCCATTATGGCACCTGTTCCGTAGCCTGACAGTACATATTCGGAAATCCACACAGGCACCTGGGCTCCGGTAAGGGGATTTGTAGCATAAGAGCCTGTGAATACTCCGGTAACAGCCTTGCCGGCGATTCGTTCACGTTCGGTCTTCTTCTTCACGGAGTCAAGATATGCATCCACAGCCGCTTTCTGTGAAGGAGTGGTGAGCTTCTCCACCCACTCGCTCTCCGGGGCGAGGACCATGAAGGTCACGCCAAATACGGTATCCGCACGGGTGGTGAAGATAGTCATATCATAAGACTCAGTGCCGTCGGACACCTTGAAGACCATCTCTGCGCCGACGGAGCGTCCTATCCAGTTGCGCTGCATCTCCTTGAGGGAGTCAGTCCAGTCGAGTGCGTCCAGCCCGTCGAGGAGCCGTCCTGCATAGGCTGACACACGAAGCTGCCACTGGATCATCTTCTTCTGAAATACCGGGAAACCTCCTCGCTCGGAATATCCGTCCTTGACTTCATCATTGGCCAGGACAGTCCCGAGGCCGGGGCACCAGTTGACAGTGGATTCGCCCTGATAGGCGATACGGTAATGCATAAGGACATCAGATTTTTCCTTGTCAGAGAAAGAGCGCCACTGTTCTGCAGTGAACGAAGGAGCATCATTGCTTGCGGCATTGACCGCAGCGCTTCCTCCTGAAGCGAAAGCCGCTTCGAGCTCAGAAATCGGACGGGCTTTGTCCTGCGCATTGTCATACCAGCTGTCAAACATCTTCAAGAAGGCCCACTGGGTCCACTTGTAGAATCCGGGATCGCAGGTACGCACTTCCCTGTCCCAATCATAAGAAAAACCGATACGGTCCATCTGCTGACGGTAGCGGGCCACGTTGATATCCGTTGTCTTTTCCGGATGCTGACCGGTCTGTATTGCATACTGCTCGGCGGGAAGTCCGAACGCGTCGTATCCCATCGGATGCAGTACGTTGAATCCCTTGAGCCTCTTGTATCTTGAGTATATGTCACTTGCTATATAGCCGAGAGGATGACCGACATGAAGTCCCGCACCGGAAGGGTAAGGGAACATGTCAAGCACATAATATTTGGGTTTAGTCGTGTCGGTCTCAGCCTTGAATGTCTTGCCGGCAGCCCAGCGGGCCTGCCATTTCTGTTCTATCTTCAGAAAATCGTAATCCATTTATCGTATATAATTATTTAATTTTCAATTGTAAGCCTTTGCCTGAATCTCTCTTTTCCAGACGGAACTCGACAGGCATTGATACCGCTGTCTTCACCCTCTTGCCTTTGGATCTTCCCGGCTTCCATTTCGGAGAAGCCGAAATGACGCGCAAAGCTTCCTGATCCAAAAGGGGATCCACGCTGCGAGTCACCGCGGCATCACGCACATTGCCGTTTTCGTCAATGATAAAATCCACCACTACCCTGCCCTGGATGCCATTCTTGACAGCTTCTTCAGGATAACGCAGATAGTGGTACACCCATTTCTCCATGAAAGTCTTCGGATCAGAGCTTCCAAGGAAGGTCGGTCTCGCATCCGTGTCATAAAATGCCACGACCTGGACGCCGTCAGCCTTTTTGCTCTTACCTTCGGTATTGGGATTGAAACGCGGTGCTTCACCGGAAGTAAGGGCAACGGTATACTGATATATGTATTCAAGTTCACGTTCCATATCCTCATAGTCGAGAATGGAAGGAGTGTCTTTTTCTGTCTGGTATTCGGGATATCTCCCCGTGGTAAAAAGCACGGAAGGAATCTCTTTCGAATAAAAAGCCCTGTTGTCGGAAGGATAAGGCTCAGACGTCACCAGTTCAGGGCGGAGCGGAAAAAGCTCTGATCCCAAAGTCGCGGCAACCGCATTGAGGTCGGCATTGGAAGCCGTAAATGCATAAAAGCCAGAAGATCCGGTGCCGAGCATATCAAGGTTCACCATGGCGTCAATGCTGCCGGCATCCGAGAAAGAATGCTCCAGAAAATATCTCGCTCCGGCGTATGTCTCAAGTGACGAACCGAGGGCGAGCACGATTACCGAACGGCGGAGAAGCATGCGGTTGGTCACGAGCATGCGTGAGAGCTCAAGGAGCATGGCCAGACCGGAGGCGTTGCCGTTGGCTCCGGTGTATGTGCGGCGCACGGGCTCTCCGTTGACCGTGAGCGTGTCGGTGCCCAGGTTGTCCAGCCGTGCTGCAACGACGACATAGCGGTCCCTGAGGTTTTTATCAAAGCCCTGGATGAAACCTACGATATTGCGCGAAGTGATTGTGCTGCCGGCAAGCTCTATACCGAACGTGTCGCCACCCTCCGGGGAAATGACGTCCACTCCGTATGCTTTCATTACCTGCTCAACATAGGTCGCGGCAGCCGCTTCACCTTCGGAACCGGCCCTGCGGCCTTCATTGGCCACGGAAGCGATATCACCGACGTGCGCTTTGAATGCACGGACGGTCTCGCTGTCATAGAGGTCGGAGTATGAAGTGCCTGAGCGATACTGCGCTGAAAGGCATAGGGTAATGAGTAATAATGCCGCGGAGAGAACTGTCCTTTTCATGATTTTATCTGTTTACAAGAATCCAGGCATCCTTAGGACAAAAAGCGTTCCTTCGGAGGGCCTTGTAATTCTCGTATATCCCGGCCGGCGTGTCTGAAGGTGATACGGCCGTAGCATAAAGGCCATTGCGGAAAGCAATAATGACGGTCTCAAAGCCGGCTTCAGAAGCTTTCTTCTCCTGACGTCCGGCGTTTACTACGGACTGGAAAGATCCTATTACGATATAATAGGCATGCGGAAGGGCTTCTTTGCTGCCGCCAAGGCGTGCCTTGCTAATCATGCTGCAGCCCATTGCGCGCAGGGAATCAATGGCAGAAAGGCTGTCCAATACGACAGGCGCAGGTACAACGACCGTATCACGGGCAGCTGCAGCAGCGGCGGCAGCCGCAGCCGCGGCAATCTGCTGGCGCTTGTTCTCAAGGGCAGCGGATGTAGGCCTGCCGGCGAGAGTGCGCATAAAATCGCAGCCGCTCACGCAGAGAGAGGCCAGAAGGAGTAATGATAGCAGATATTTTCCCATAGATCCAAAATTAGAAGCCGTTCTGCAAATTTAAGGAAAACTTGCAGCCATACAAAATAAAATTGTATGTATATTTGTATGCGAACAACAACCCGTAAGACACTATGGTTCTCTGGAATTCCATCCGCAAGGAGCTGGCAGGTATCGGCAATATTTTCAGCGACATCGACACCGGTGCAGCAGCCCGCAACATACGCAACAACATCTTCTTCCGCGGCCCCAACGTCTGGATTCTCGCGTTCTCCACGATCATCGCCTCTGTCGGGCTCAACGTCAACTCCACCGCCGTCATCATCGGCGCCATGCTCATCTCCCCCCTCATGGGCCCCATCATCGGTCTCGGCCTCTCGCTTGGCACCAACGACATGTCCCTGCTCAAGGACAGCTGGCGCAACCTCTTCGTCATGGTCATGATCAGCCTCATCGCCTCGTTCCTGTTCTTCCTCCTCTCTCCCCTCAACCTTGCCAATCCCACCGAGCTCGAAGCCCGCACCTCCCCGAGCATCTATGACGTCATCATCGCCTTCTTCGGCGGTCTGGCCGGCATACTCGAACAATCACGCAAGGAAAAAGGCGGCACCGTGATCTCCGGCGTAGCAATCGCCACCGCTCTCATGCCTCCTCTCTGTACGGCCGGGTACGGTCTTGCCAAAGGCATGCTCCCCTACTTCTTCGGCGCCATGGGCCTCTTCCTCATCAACACGATATTCATCACGATCGCCACCTACATCGCCACCATATACCTCCGCTTCCCCGCTGCAGAGTTCGCCGACGCAGCAAAAGGGCGCCAGACCCAACGCATGATCACCATCATTGTCGTCCTCGTCACCATCCCCAGCATCTTCTCCGCGGTCATGATGGTCCGCGCCAATAATTTCATCGTCGACGCCGAGAAATTTGTCAACGAACACCGCCATTTCGGGCGTTCGTACATCTATGACTACCAGATCCAGACGCGCAAGGGCCACAGCCTGTCCCTGTTCATGGCTGGCGAATCCATCAGCGCCGAAGACCGCCTGGCACTCTACTCGGCAGCCAGCGAAGCCGGCATCAAACCCGAGGAAATCATCATACGCGAAAACGGAGTCGAAATCGACAGCACCGCATCCAGCGAAAACTCCGCCATCATGAAAGGCATCTTCGAGCGCGCTGAACAACAGCTTCGCGAACGCGACGAAAAAATCACATTCCTCGAAGAGAAGGTACGCACCCTCAGCGACGGCCTGCCATACACACAGCTGACAAAAGAAATAACAACCCAATACCCCCAGATTAGTGAAGTCTACATCACACGCGGAGCGGGAGTCACCGCCGACAGCCTGCATCAGCGCGACCTCACACTCATCTACGCCTTCGTCAACGAAGAGCTCCCGCGCGAGCGCCTCGCCCTACTTACAGACTGGCTCAAAATACGTCTCCAGTCAGACGTCACCGTAATCACACAAATGAACAAATGAACAGTACCATCAAGCTCGAAGCAATAGATCCAATCGACATATACGGACCGGGCAACCGCATTCTCACCGAATTCTGCGCCTATTTTCCCCACCTCAAAGTGGTTGCCAGAGGCAATGAGATCAAACTCAACGGCCCCGAGGCCGACATCAAAGAATTTTCATCCAAACTTGAGGCCCTCATCGAGCGCCGCCACCACAAGATGAATCTCTCCGTCTATGACGTTGAAGACATCTTCGACGGTGAATCGCATCCCGACAAATTCCGCCTCGACAGCGATGCCGCAATCGTCCACGGCACCGATGGCAAGCCCATCAAGGCCCGCAACAACACCCAGCAGGAACTGGTCCGCGCCTACTTTGACAATGACCTCGTCTTCGCTATCGGCCCCGCCGGCACCGGCAAGACATACATCGCTATCGCGCTCGCGGTCAGGGCACTGAAAAACAAAGAAATACGCCGAATCATCCTCACCCGTCCCGCCGTCGAGGCCGGAGAGCGTCTCGGCTTCCTTCCCGGCGACCTCAAGGATAAACTCGACCCCTACCTCCAGCCGCTTTACGATGCGCTGGAAGACATGATACCATCCAGAAAACTTCAGGAATTTATCGCCGACGGCACTATCCAGATCGCGCCGCTCGCCTATATGCGCGGACGCACACTCGACCGCGCCTGTGTTATCCTAGATGAAGCACAGAACACCAATCTCGGCCAGCTAAAGATGTTCCTCACACGAATGGGAGCCAACGCCAAATTCATCGTCACGGGAGACGCCACCCAGGTGGACCTTCCCAACCGCGAAGACTCAGGCCTTCTCAGGGGTATCAGCCTTGTTGAAAATATCAAAGGCGTAGCCACCGTCCGCTTCGGGAGCGACGATATCGTACGTCATCCTCTCGTCTCTAAAATAGTAAAAGCCTTCGACCAGAAGGCCGAAGGCTGAAAGAGTATTACTACTTCTTTCGTGGGGGATTATTATTCTCCTTTGAGGAAAGAGTCGTATTTGTCGTATTTTGTCTGGTTGTCAGCCTCGTTGCGGAACATGTAGAAAATGTTCTTGAGATAGGTAGCGGCAGCCATCTTCACGTCATTGTTTGAAGATACTTCAAATGCTTTCTCAAAAGGGGCGATGGCGCTCTTGAGGATCTCGTCGCGCTGGGCAATGAGTTCGTCGTATTTCTTGTACTCCCTGATATCAAGAGCCTCTGCCTCTTCCTGCATGGCAACAGCCTTTTCATAAAGGATGGTACCTTCTCCGTAGTAACCCATCTCATAAGAAGGATCCACTACAGCGGCCTGGCGGTATGCTGCGATAGCGTCATCGGTCCTCTTCAGCTCTTTGAGGAGGTTGCCCTCAACAAAATAGAGGGAGCCATTGTCAGGCATCTGCTTCTTGGCTTCACCGAGGAGCTCAATGAGCTTGGCGGGATCTTCTTTGGTAGCGAGGTATACGTTGATGAGGTTGGTCATGATCATACCGCTTTCAGGATACTTCTGGAAACCAGTTTCAAGGTATGACTTGGCAAGAGTGGTATCCTTCTGGGAAAGAGAGACGGTGGAAAGATAGGCGATGACTGAACCGTTGTCACCCTCATAGCCCACGCTGAGCGCTTTCTCAAAATACTCCTTGGCAGCAGGATAGTCAGCAGCCTCGACGGCAGTCACACCGGCATAATAGATGGCTGTAGTATCGATCTGGTGTGCTGAAGTAGCTTCTGATGCGTATGCAGCCTTGCCGAAAAGACGGCAGGCAGCCTCGGAGTTGCCAAGGGCATACTGGTTGTAACCAGCTTGGAAATATGCCTGCGCAATACCGGCAATGGCAGCGTCGGTATCCTTTGTCTTGGAGGGATCGATCTCGACTGCTTTCTTATATGCAGCAAGAGATTTCTCGAGAGGATCAAACTCGTACACGGGAGCAGTCACTTCTGTGATCTGAAGGATGCCGTTGTTGTCGAAATAAAGGTTTTTGTCGGAATAAACATTCTTCTCAAGCTGCGCATCCTTGACTGTTACAACCTCCGTTGAGATCGGTTTGTCATTGCCCATGAGGAGCTGGAGTTCCTGTTTGTTGTTGCCTACGACATTTGCAGTAGGAGCGTTGTAGGCATTGTAGTATGCTTGACCGAGCTTGAGCCATGTGGCAGCCTTTGTGGCCTTCTTGGGGTTCTGGGCGGCAGCTTCCGCAGCGTCCACAGCTTTCCTGGCGTCAGCGGCGGCCTTGCTCTGGGCGTTGGCCGTCATAATTGATGCCATGATGGCGATTGCAAGTAAAATCTTTTTCATACCGGATTTATAAAGTTAGTTATTGTTTTCAGTCTGTTCTGGTTCTTGTACGGGAGCGTCCTCGTCTTCACTCTTGGCGACCACGGAGACAGCGGCGATGGAGTCGCCCTCCCTTATATTAATGAGCTTCACTCCCTGAGTAGCACGTCCGGCCACCCTGATGGAATTCACTGGCATCCTGATCGTCATGCCTGACTTGCAGATGATCATGAGATCGTCTTCGTCGGTGACGTTCTTGATAGCCACGAGAGAGCCGGTCTTGTCCGTGATGTTGAGTGTGCGCACACCCTTCGCGCCACGGGCGGTCTGGCGGTACTCGGAAATGTCTGATCGCTTGCCGTAGCCATGTTCACTTACGACGAGAACCTGGTGCGCAGCCACGTCCTCGGCGTCAGGATCCTGACATACAGAACCGATCACATAGTCGTCTCCATCAAGATTGATGCCACGCACGCCGGTGGCGGTGCGGCCGAGGGCCCTGGCATCGGTCTCATCGAAACGCACGCAACGTCCATTGTGGGCAGCAATCATGATGTTGCAGTTGCCGTTGGTGAGGATTGCTTCGAGGAGCTCGTCGTCTTCGCGGACCGTGATGGCATTGACGCCGTTGGTACGTGGACGGGAGTAAGCTTCGACGGAGGTCTTCTTGATTACGCCCTTGCGGGTGACCATGAGGATGAAGTTGTTGTTGATGAATTCCTCATCCTTGAGGGATTTGATATTGACATAGGCCTTGACCTTGTCGTCAGCATCGATGCTGAGGAGGTTCTGGATGGCGCGGCCCTTGGATGTGCGGGTGCCTTCCGGGATCTCATATACCTTGAGCCAGTAGCAACGGCCCTTCTGCGTGAACAGGAGGAGGGTGCTGTGGGTATTGGCAATATAGATGTGCTCGATGAAGTCTTCGTCGCGTGTGGCGCTGCCCTTGAGACCTACACCGCCGCGGTTCTGGGTGCGGAATTCGGTCAGAGGCGTGCGCTTGATGTAGCCGAGATGGGATATTGTGATGACCTGGTCTTCGTCGGCATAGAAGTCCTCGGGATTGAATTCATCCTCAGCGAGAGTAATTTCAGTGCGGCGGGCATCGCCGTATTTCTCCTTGAGGGCCATGGTCTCTTCCTTGACGATTGCGAGCTGTTCGTCGACGCTGGCGAGGATTTCGTTGCAGCGGGCGATGAACTTCATGAGGTCGTCATATTCGTTCTGGAGCTTTTCGCGTTCGAGTCCGACGAGCTGGCGGAGACGCATCTCGACGATGGCGTTGGCCTGGATCTCGCTGAATTCGTAGCGGTCCTGAAGCATCTGCTTGGCCTCTTCAGTGGTCTTGGACTCGTAGCGGATGATGTGGACGATCTCGTCGATGATGTCCATGGCCTTGAGAAGACCTTCGAGGATGTGGGCGCGCTTCTGTGCCTTGTCAAGTTCGAATTTTGTGCGGCGCACTACGACCTCGTGACGGAAATCGACGAAGTTGGCGATGAGTTCCTTGAGGCTGAGGGTGCGGGGACGGCCCTTGACAAGGGCGACGTTGTTGAAAGCGAAACTGCTCTGGAGAGGAGTGTATTTGAAGAGGGTGGTGAGTACCACATTGGAGTTGACACCCATCTTGAGCCTGATGATGATGCGGACGCCCTCACGGGAGGTCTCGTCGTTGATGTAGGAGATGCCTTCGATTCTCTTGTCCTCGACCATCTGGGCGATCTTCTCGATCATCTCCTTCTTGTTGACCATGTAAGGGATCTCGGACACAACGATAGTCTCGCGGCCCTTGTCATCCACTTCGATGTCGGTCTTGGAACGCACTACCACACGGCCGCGGCCGGTCTCGTAGGCTTCCTTGATGCCGCTGCGGCCCATGATGATGCCGCCGGTCGGGAAGTCGGGGCCTTTGATGTGCTGCATGAGCTCGTCAGTAGTGATATCAGGATTGTCGACATAAGCGCAGATGGCGTCGCAGCACTCGGAAAGGTTGTGAGGAGCCATGTTTGTGGCCATACCGACGGCAATACCGGCGCTGCCGTTCAGGAGAAGGAGCGGAGCCTTGGTCGGGAGGACAGTGGGCTCAAGGATGGTATCGTCGAAGTTCAGCTGGAAATCCACAGTATCCTTGTCAAGGTCGCCGAGGATATCTTCCGTCATCTTTTCGAGCTTGGCTTCGGTATATCGCATAGCCGCGACGGGGTCACCGTCCATGGAACCGAAGTTGCCCTGTCCCCAGACAAGAGGATAGCGCTGGTTCCAGTTCTGGGCGAGACGCGCCATGGCGTCATAAACGCTGGAGTCGCCGTGAGGGTGGAATTTACCGAGCACCTCACCGACGATTCTCGCGGATTTCTTGGTCTGTCCGTTGTAGCTCAACCCGAGGCCGTCCATGCCGAAAAGCACGCGGCGCTGTACCGGTTTGAGGCCGTCCCTTACATCAGGAAGCGCACGGGATACGATCACCGACATCGAGTAGTCGATGTAAGCGGTCCTCATCTCCTTGTCAATCTCGACCTGTTCGATGATTCCCCCAGTGCCTTCAAGCATATCTTTCTCTTCGTTATTGTCCATTTATATTTTCATTTAACTAAAACATGCAAATTTAACAATTTTTCCGGACTTATCCAAGCTATGACAATTTGTCGCAAATAAGGAATCCCGCACGATTGTTGATTAGCGGTATTTTGCTATTTTTGTGAAAATACAAACTTTGAATATATGGAACTCAAGATATCAGACCAACTCAACGGAATCATCAAATACGCACGCGAGGAAGCGATGCGTACGGGCAGCTACGGCATCGGTCCGGACCATCTCTTTCTCGGCATCATCCGCCACGATGACAACCCGGCCTGCAAAGCCATCGCCGACCTTGGGCTTCCTCCGGAAGACCTCAAGCGCTTCATCGACAGCCATATCTTTACAAACGAGAACATTCCCTACTCGGAAATAGAACATATCAACTTCTC
>JAFZPY010000097.1 GCA_017552475.1 Bacteroidales bacterium
ACCAACCGCCATCCTGATGCGGCACGGCATACTCCACAAGCGAAGCGACATCAGCGGCAATCGAAGAGCGGAGCTTTTTCAAAGTGCCCGCCTTCACTCCGAACCGGGCCGCCAACGCCACACCCTCATCCGAAGCCGAAAGCCTCCAGAGCGTCGCCAGCCTCCTGGTCTTAGCCCACACTTCTCCCTCCAGCCCGCGAGCCTTCTTAGGCACCAGATACGTTGCCGTCCTCTTACGGAACTCCTTGAGCTGTTCCGGCTTACCTGCTTCAAACTTCACCTCCGGATACAACGCCCTCACATAGAGATACTGTGCCTCGGACAATCCTCCACACCAATATGGCTTCTCCCCACCGAACCTATCCTCATCCAAATACTTCACAGAAGGCGCCATATCAGGCACCTCAAACCCGGCATCCCTGAGCTTGGCAAATCTCTCCAGCAACACCGCCGTCACCGCCTGTGATGACTTCATACCCTCGAACCACGCAAACCCGCCATCCTCATTGCGACAAGCCAGAATCCTGTCTATCAGTCCCTCGGCAGCACCTCTGCCAAGCACGAGCGAACAATAGTAATCCCCTGCCATGGACAACACGTCCTTACCCTCCATCTTCACATTTCCTTCCAAAACCTCCTGCACCATATCCCTCACACTGACCTCCCTCACACTCTGAGCCCCGGCATTGACAAATCTTCCTCTCAGATCCGCCTCCAGCGAATCCCTCGACATCCCACTCCGGAGCACCGCCGAATGCGCCTCCTTCAATGTCTGCGCCCTCCTGAGCACCGGCACCTTCACGTACATCGCATCCAAGAACTCCTTCACACCGGCCTGTGCCACAAACACCACCTTCACTCCCAGCGTATCCAACCCCTCCGGCACGATGACCACATTCCCGTCCCTCTTAACGCTCTCTGGATAAAAATACACGCTCAGGTCTCCGTCCACATCCACGTCACCACTATATGACACCGTCGGTGCGACCTCATACTTGTCTCCTTCATACAAAAACGCAGGCACCCTCACATCCACCTTGACCGGTACGGTCACCATGAAATCCCTTGCCAACACCCCATTCCTCATATTCCTGTCATGCGCAAAGAAACGCACGCGATAAGTTGACAGCTTATCGGAAGTCTTGAACTTGAAAGTCATCACGCCATCCCTGTCTGCCTTGATACGGGGAACAAACGCAAGCGCGTCAGAGAAAACCTGACGGATATTGTAATTATCCTCCTGACCACCGAGGGAAATCATTTCAACGGCAGCATCAACATCCATAGCCTTCACCATACCATTAGACATAAGTCTAAACCGGAGCTCATCGATACCGACCCGTCCTGTTGCCGTCCGGGTCTCCAATACAAATACCACATCCGAATCCGGTTGGACCGCATCCCAGTAACATTTGTAAATGTAGTCAAGACTGGCATCATAGACCGTGGCCGCACCTTCCATCCCCGGAATGCCCTTGACCGACACGGTCAATTCTTCCCCGGGGCCCGCTTTCTCAACAAAAGAAGTGAAAGACAGTGGTATTATGACGGGTTCTCTCCTTCTATGGAAATCACTTCTGTATATGACTGACTCTCCATCCTTGAAATAGAATACCTCCATGTGCACGGTATCGGAATACTCATCCTTATATACACAGGAAGCGTCATATATGGATCCCGGCTTACCGGCAACTCCTGCAAGCTCAACGATATAGCTGTCCAGAGCTGAGCCTTTGTCATCAAACAGGCTCACGACCGCCCACACCGGGCCGTCAGTAGCGCCAAAACGGATTCCGAATATGTCGCCTGAAACCACTTCATCGGAAGAATATATGGCAAATCTGGTCACCGGCGCATCCAAAACACTCTCGCCGGGACGAAGGATATCCATCACTGTCGTATTCCTGTATTCATGACCATCCACTGCTGTCACGACAGATTCCACCTTCAGCATATAAAGGCCCGCCGTCTTGACAGGAAGGGACAATTCCGCCATGGGTGCCGTATCACCGCTCCCGATGACCTCGCCTTCGCAGTCAGTAAAGGAATAATGTAATCTTACATTGGAATACGACATGCCTTCACTGCCGAACTCGAGTCTCACCTTGGCATAATCATCACGTACCATACCTTTCAGATACGTGACATCATCACGGAAGGCATTTTTCTTCAGTTCAAACTGTCCTACGGCTGCATTCAGAAGGTTTATGCTCAGACTGGAATAATCTCCCACATAGAGGGAATACGTCTCTTCAGAAGTCTCGCCCGTCGCTCCGCTCACCTTGACAATGATCCTGTAATAGCCGGGGCTTTCCGCCACAAAATCAATTCCCCATACCCCATCATCTTTTATCCGGATCTTTTGGGAATCAACATGTTCATCATACCGATAATACGCCTCCACCACCGCTGTCGCACCAGCCATGCTGTGGCCTGAAAGGCTTTCCACCATACCTCCGACATGCACCTTGTCCCCCACCATCCAGATACGCTCCGCATCATCACAGCTTATCCTGAATGTCGGAAGCAGAAACTCGTCCACGCGAATCCATCGGTTCAAACCGGTTTCTCCGTGTTTCCCATAACCCAATATTTCAAACAGTCCCCCGCGGATACCTTTTGGAATCACCAATCGGCCGGATGCAGAACCCATTCTATCGGTCTTGACAGACACTGAGTCTATCTTGTGCGACTCAGTATCATACAGATAAAAAGTCAGATCTCTGGATGGCAAGACTTTACTGGCATAGCCGATCGAACCGGGACGATAAAGGACAGCCTTGAATTTAACGGTATCGCCGGGATTGTAGGCTCCCCTGTCAAGGAACAAGCCGACGGCGCCGGCATCCATTACGTCATCGAAGTGAGGCTCCGGCATATAAAGGAAGACTTTTGGACTTTTGCGAAGTACACCGTCATCCATGTACGACACAGAGAGTCTGCAATGCCCTTTTTCAGCGAGAGCCCTGAAGTCGGCCGGGAGAAGGGTAAAGCCATTGAGGCTCTGGGACGATCTGGCTATCACTTTGTCTTTATTGTTATATAAAACAATATCTACATCTTTGACAGGATAGCCGCTCTTATAATCTGCCGCATATATCGTATGCCCCCTGCCTTCTTTTCGCACGGCAAGGGATATCGTATACTTGCTTAACTTCTCCTGCGCCTCAACCTTACCGGATCTTGCGGTGACAGTGTATTCCCCGTCATCGATCTTAGGGATTGGAATCCTCACCGTATCGGTCGCGAAAAAACTGCCGGCATCGTTTACAACCTTAACGGGAGTCATTTTACCGATCTGTACTTCAGCACTTTTCAGGTTAACGAACCTGATGATGATGTCCTTTTCGTCGGCCGAGACGGAAAGCGACTGTCCGTTCATCATCTCCATCAGCGAGACAACATCTTTCAAATCCGCGGTCAAAACCTTTTCCCGGCCCGTCAGGGCTGCTCTTCTCCTCTCGAAATCAACACACCTATTGTAAAGAGCCCTGTAGTTGCCAGACGTTCCGCCTTTCAAATAAAGCGAATCAAAATCCGCATGCAACAAAGCCGACCCGGCATAAAGTCCCACTCCCCCGCCGCTGTACTTACGTTCAACTTCCTGAAGGGCGTGATATCTCGCTTTACCGTCGACAATCGATTCAGCATCCAAATATTCCATATATGCACCTCCCGGATAACTATCCTGGAGAACGGCTTTCAGGTCATCACGGCTATCCGGCATGAGGCTCCAGAGGGCATATTCGTAATCCGACGAGATGAACTCCTTTATCGCCCCGTGCATATGTTGTCCCGGGGCAGTATAGAACCACGGATGAGAGGCAGAGGACAGACGGTCCTTCTCCGTGCGGACATAGGCCAGCCGGTTTGCCTTCGACACCCTGCCGAAATCCGTCATCCATGCGAAAGACACGATCGGCTCATTGAACGCGGTCACCTCCCTGCGGAACTGGCTGTAGACGGAGTCACGCATCTTCCAGTTGCGTTGCAGCACGGCCGTGACATATCTTGAAGATGCGTCATAAAAGTCCACCGGCAGATGGTCGCGGATGGCCAGCTGCTTAATTTGGGACAATAACTCAATCTGCGACTGCGGCAGATCGTTGTTACGCGCCGTCTCATACTTCATCCACAGGGATTCAAGTGATTTGTCCCGACCATCAGTGCGATCATTCGCCACCGTCGCGGCAAACGCTGTCAGCGTCACAGCCGCCATCAAAACGACCAATACTCTTTTCATGGCAGAAATTTACTTAATTACCCCTATAATAACAAATATCTTTCCATACATGATAATAAATAACAGGCAGACCGTCGCCGGCCTGCCTGCTATTAAGAGAGAAACGTTATGTTATTTGCTCTGGGTAATCTGGGCCTGGGCCGCGGCGAGGCGGGCGATAGGCACACGGAAAGGAGAGCAGGAAACGTAGTCGATACCGATGGTATTGAAGAAGCTGATGGAGTCGGGGTCGCCACCGTGCTCACCGCAGATACCGCAGAGAAGGTCTTTTCTCTTGCTGCGGCCCTTGTCCACGCCAATCTTGACGAGCTGGCCTACAGCCTTGGTATCAATGGTCTGGAACGGGTCGGAATCAAGAATCTTGTTGCCAAGGTAATCACCCATGAAGGTACCGATATCGTCACGGGAGAAGCCGAAGGTCATCTGTGTGAGGTCGTTGGTACCGAATGAGAAGAACTCGGCGGTGCGGGCCATGCGGTCGGCAGTGAGAGCCGCACGGGGAATCTCGATCATTGTACCGAACTGGTACTCGATCTGCTGCTTGGAAGATGCCTCTACCTCAGCCTTGATCTTTTCGCAGATGGCTTTCTGGAAACTGAGCTCGCGAGCCGATACGGTCACGGGAATCATGATTTCAGGCATAGGATTGAGACCCTCCTTGAGAAGTTCTGCCGTAGCAGTGAAGATAGCCCTGTACTGAGTCTCGGCGATAAGGGGGAATGATACGTGGAGACGGACTCCGCGATGACCCATCATAGGGTTGATCTCGTGGAGGGATTCGCCCCTCTTCTCAATCTCTTTGACGGAGACACCGAGTTCCTTGGCAATCTCTTTCTTCTTGTCCTCGGTCCTGGGCACGAACTCGTGGAGAGGCGGGTCGAGAAGACGGAATACTACAGGCTTGCCGTCCATGATCTTGAGAGTGTTCTTCACGGAAGCCTTCATGAAAGGCTCAAGCTCGTTGAGAGCCGCCTTCCTCTCCTCGTCGGTGTCACAAAGGATCATCTTGCGGAGTTTGGAGAGAGGTGTCTCGGAATTGCGTCCGTAGAACATGTGCTCGATACGGAAGAGACCGATACCCTCGGCGCCGAACTTGATGGCCCGGTCGGCATCTTCGGGAGTGTCTGCGTTGGTGCGGACACCGAGCTTGCGATACTTGTCGCATATAGCCATGAACTTCACGAAGAGAGGATTCTCCGTAGCATCCATGGTCTCAATGGCATCGCCGTAAACAAGGCCCTTGGAACCATTGAGCGAGATGAAGTCTCCCTCGGAGAAAGTCTTGCCTGAAGCGAATGAAATCTTCTTGTTCTTGAGGTCGATGGTCATTGTGTCGCAGCCGACGATGCAGCACTTGCCCCAGCCACGTGCCACGAGAGCGGCGTGGGAGGTCATACCACCACGGGCGGTGAGGATACCGGCAGCTGCGCGCATACCCTCCACATCCTCGGGAGAAGTCTCCTCGCGGACGAGGATGGCGTTCTTGCCAGCCTTAAGATATGCCATGGCGTCCTCGGAAGT
>JAFZPY010000010.1 GCA_017552475.1 Bacteroidales bacterium
CAGATGCCCTCCGGGATCCCGGTGGCGACAGTAGCGATTGACGGAGCAAAAAATGCTGCCCTCCTCGCAATCGAAATCCTCGCCCTTAAAGACCAGGGCCTCGCCGACAAACTCGATGCATTCCGCGCAGCACAAACTCAAAAAATAAAAGACACACAATTGCCAGAATAAATGACACACATGCAGCGCATTTTCGTAGAAAAATATCCGAAATTCAGGGTAGAGGCAGAAAGCCTTAAAAATGAATTCAACGAGAACCTCGGTCTCAAAATCCGCAACCTCAGGCTTCTCAACGTATACGACCTCGACGGATTTACGGAACAACTACTTGAAAAATGCCGCTACAGCGTGTTCGGCGAGACTGTCACTGATGAAGTGACCGACTCATGCCCCCTTGACGGCAAGAAATACCTCGCGGTCGAGTACATACCCGGCCAGTTCGACCAGAGAGCCTCCTCTGCTGTGGACTGCGTACATCTGATTGACCCTGAGGCCGACGTTAAAATCCGCTCCTCCCGTCTCATTATCTTCGACGACGATTTCTCAGACAAAGACCTTGAAACAGTCCGTCACTACTTCATCAACCCCGTTGAATCCAGGGCTAAAGACCTCTCGGTACTTTCCTTCAGTGAACAGGCCGATGTACGCCCGGTACAGGTGCTGGACGGTTTCACCAGGATGCAGGAGAGCGAATATGCTGACTTCTGCCGCCGCTGGGGGCTGGCCATGAATACCGATGACCTCGCCGAAGTGGTCAGATACTTCAGCAGCGAGCATCGGGACCCGACAGAGACCGAACTTCGCATTCTCGACACCTACTGGAGCGACCACTGCCGCCACACCACATTTACTACTGAACTCACCTCCATCAAGATAGACGACTCTTTCATCAAAGAAGAGCTCGAAGATGCCCTCGGACAGTTCCATGACATCCGCAAAACCCTCGGCCGCGAAGGCAAATCCCTCTGCCTGATGGAGCTGGCCACCATAGGAGCACGTTACCTTCGTTCCAAAGGCCTTCTCGACGACCTCGAGCAGAGCGAAGAAAACAATGCCTGCAGCATCTATATCAATGTCGACGTCGACGGCAAAGAAGAACGCTGGCTCCTCCAGTTCAAAAACGAAACACACAACCATCCTACCGAGATTGAACCTTTCGGTGGTGCATCTACCTGCCTTGGCGGTGCCATCCGTGACCCTCTCTCCGGCAGGGCATACGTCTACCAGGCTATGCGCGTGACCGGCGCCGGCAACATCTGGGCCCCGGTATCGGACACCATCCACGGCAAGCTTCCCCAGCGTGTCATCACACGCAAAGCCGCCCACGGCTACTCATCCTACGGCAATCAGATCGGTCTCGCCACCACCCATGTCCGCGAAATCTTCGATTCCGGCTACACCGCCAAACGCCTCGAAGTCGGCGCTGTAGTGGGTGCGGTCAAGGCCTCCGATGTCCGTCGCGAGAGCCCTGCGGCCGGCGATATCATACTCCTTCTTGGAGGCCGTACCGGACGCGACGGTATCGGCGGTGCCACCGGCTCATCCAAACAGCACACTGAAGAATCCCTCGAGACCTGCGGCAGCGAAGTCCAGAAGGGCAACGCTCCCGAAGAACGCAAAATCCAGCGACTCTTCCGCCGTCCCGAGGTCACACGACTTATCAAAAAATCCAACGACTTCGGCGCAGGTGGCGTCAGCGTAGCCATCGGCGAACTCGCTCCCGGCCTTGACATCCACCTCGACCGCGTCCCCGTCAAATACAGCGGCCTCAACAGTACCGAGATTGCCATCAGCGAATCCCAGGAGCGCATGGCCGTCGTCATTGAAGCCAAAGACCGCGCCGAGTTTGAAAAATACTGCCGTCGCGACAACATAGAAGTCACCTATGTCGCTGACGTCACCGACACCGCCCGCATGCGCATGTGGAACGGTGACCGCCTCGTAGCTGACCTCTCACGCGAATTCATTGACAGCGCCGGCGCCCGTCACTTCGGAAGCGCAGTCATTGGCGCGGTAGAAGACAAAGATCCGTTTGCACAGCAAATTAATGGTGTTGACCTTCAGGAGAAATTCAACAACGTCCTCTCCAGTCCCAACGTCCTCTCACAAAAGGGCCTCATCGAGATGTTCGACTCCACCATCGGTCGCAGCACCGTCCTGATGCCCTACGGCGGCAAGACCCAGCTCACTGAGACACAGGTCTCAGTCCAGAAACTCCCCGTCAGCGGCTATACCGATACCGCAAGCATGATGGCCTTCGGCTACAACCCCGTCCTCAGCGCCTGGAGCCCCTACCACGGAGCAGCCTATGCCGTCATAGAAGCCTGCGCCAAAGTGGTTGCAGCCGGCGGCGACTGGTCACGCATGCGCTTCTCCTATCAGGAATACTTCGAACGCATGACCCACGATCCCCACAGCTGGGGCAAACCGCTCAGCGCCCTTCTCGGTGCCCTCCGCATGCAGGTGAGCCTTGGTCTGCCCTCCATCGGCGGCAAAGACTCCATGAGCGGCACCTTCGAAGACATCAACGTCCCTCCGACCCTTATCGCCTTCGGCATCACCCCCGTCAAAGCCTCCAAAGTCATCTCCACCGATCTCAAGCGCCCCGGCAACTGCCTCTGCCTGTTCCGCCACACCCCCAGAAAGGACCGTATGCCCGACACCGACACCCTCAGGAAAATGTGGGACAATGTCAATGAAAACATCAACAACGGCAACATCGTCTCTGCCTGGGCCCTCACCTTCGGCGGCGTAGCTGAAGCACTCTCCAAGATGTCATTTGGCAACAGCCTCGGCGTCAATGTCAACATCCCCGAGCGTGACCTCTTCGCCCTTGGCTATGGCTCCATCCTTGTCGAATCCTCCATTGAACTCCCCGGAGCCACCCTCATAGGCCATGTCACGGACGGCCCCTTCATCATCAACGGCACAGCCCTCGACCCTGCCTCCCTCCTGAAAGCCAACACCCTCACTTTCGACAAGATATACCCTTCAACAGCACCGGCATCCTCCACCATCATCACTGCCCCTCAGGCCGGAAACTCCGGTAACGTTGGTCAATACCCCGGCGCCCCCGTCGAGCATCCAGTCGTCTATCTCCCCGTCTTCCCGGGCTCCAACTGCGACTACGACACCGCCAAAGCCTTCCGCACAGCCGGCGCCGAAGTCCGCACAGGCATCTTCCGCAACCTCACGCCGGAAGACGTCCTCACATCTATTGAGGAAATGCGTCAGAACATCAACGAAGCTCACATCCTGGCCCTCTGCGGCGGCTTCTCATGCGGAGACGAACCCGACGGCAGCGGCAAATTCATAGCCTCGGTGCTCAACAACGCCGTCATCGCCGACGCCATACAGGCACTCCTCCGTCGCGGCGGCCTCATCCTGGGCATCTGCAACGGCTTCCAGGCCCTTGTCAAGAGTGGACTTCTCCCTTACGGCAAACCCGGCATGGTCACGACAGCCTCCCCGACACTGTTCCGCAACAATATCAACCGTCACGTCAGCCAAATGGTCACAACACGCGTTGCATCAACCAATTCTCCCTGGCTCGCGGGAATGGACACCGGTGACCTCCACACCATCGCGGTCAGCCACGGCGAAGGCAAGTTCGTCGTCAGCGAACAGCTCGCAGCAGAGCTCTTTGCCAAAGGCCAGGTAGCCTTCCAATACGCCGACCCCGCCACTGGAGAACCCACGATGACCTCTCCGTTCAACCCCAACGGTTCCACCTGCGCAATCGAAGGCATCATCAGCCCTGACGGCCAGATCCTCGGCAAGATGGGACACACCGAACGCTACGAACAGGATGTCTTCAAAAACATCACCGGCAACAAAGTCCAGCCCCTGTTCGCCAACGCTGTCCGCTACTTCAGAAAGAAATAACACACACTCATGGAACGAAACGAACTTATATTCAACGGCAATGTAAAACAGGTCTACTCGACCGACGAGCCCGATAAGGTCATTATCCGCTACAAGGATGTGGCCACGGCATTCAGCGACATCAAGCGCGCCACGGTGAAGAGCAAAGGCATATACAACAACCGTATATCAGCCATACTCTTCACTGAGCTTGAACGCTGCGGCGTAAGCACCCACTACGTCGGCATGCTCTCGGACCGCGAGCAGATCTGCCGCAAACTGGAAGTAATCCCGCTCATGGTGATTCTCCGCAACCGCATTGCCGGCTCCCAGGCCCGCCGCCTCGGCCTTGAAGAAGGCACGAGGCCCGTCAGGCCGTTCATTGACCTTTTCTACATCAATGAAAAGATCTCCAACCCTTTCCTCAATGACGACCACGCGGTCTCTCTCGGTATCGCCTCCTATGATGAGCTTGACCTCATCAGGAAGACGGCTCTCCATGCCGGGACCATCCTCACGGACTATCTTGCCAAGGCCGGCATTGAACTAATCGACGCCAAACTACGCTTTGGCAAAGGTCCCGACGGCAGTCTTGTCCTTATCGATGAAATCGATCCGGATACCTGCCGTCTCTGGGACATCAAGACCGGCGAAAAGCTGGACAAAGACCGTTTCCGCTATGACCTCTCAGGTGTCAACGCCGCCTACAAGGAAGTATGCGAACGGCTCTCAGCCCTTCCGGGCAATGAAAATATAATATAATACTATAGGTATGGCAAAAACGTATTCTCAAGCGGGAGTAGATCTCGAAGCGGGCTATGAAGTAGTCCGCCGTATCAAGTCTCACGTGGCCTCTACGCAGCGTCACGGGAGCATGGGCAACATCGGTTCCTTCGGTGGCATGTTCGACCTCTCGGCACTCGGCGTCAAGGAGCCGGTGCTTGTGAGCGGCACCGACGGAGTCGGTACCAAGCTCAAAATCGCGTTTGCAATGGACAAACACGATACTGTAGGCATTGACGCTGTCGCAATGTGCGTCAATGACGTATTGGCGCAGGGCGCCGAACCCCTCATTTTCCTTGACTACGTGGCAATCGGGCACAACATTCCTTCGAAGGTTGAAGCCATTGTCGCCGGTGTTGCAGAAGGATGCCGCCAGGCCGGCTGCGCGCTGGTCGGCGGTGAGACTGCCGAGATGCCGGGCATGTACGAAGGAGGGGAGTACGACATCGCAGGCTACACCACAGGTGTTGTCGAGAAGAGCAAACTCATTGACGGCTCTAAGGTTAAGACTGGTGACGTCCTTGTCGGCATCGCATCCACCGGCGTTCACAGCAACGGTTTCTCCCTTGTCCGCAAGATTGTCGCAGATGCCGGTCTTGACCTCAATAAGGTCTATCCGGAGCTGGGTGACAAAAAACTCGGCGAAGTGCTCCTGACACCGACGAGAATATATGTGCGTCAGGTACTGGACGTCATGAAAGACTGCGACGTACACGGCGTTGTTCATGTGACCGGCGGCGGTTTCGATGAGAACATCCCCCGCGTCCTCCAGAAAGGACAGGGCGTGGAGGTAAAAGAGGGCAGCTGGGAGATCCTTCCGGTGTTCCGTTTCCTCGAAGAAAAGGGCGGCGTGCCTCACCGTGAGATGTTCAACATCTACAACATGGGTATCGGTATGGTCCTCGTCATGGACGCCTCCGACGCTCCCCGTGCCATCGAGACCCTCTCCAAATGGGGCGACCGCGCCACCATCATCGGCCGCGTCATCGACGGCGAAGGCGTCACCATCGTCTAGACCCCGTCATTCTTGGCCGCAGGCCGAGAATCTCAAACACGAAACAAAGTCAAAGAACAAACACAGAACAACAAAAAAGATATGTCAAAAAGAGCACTCGTCAGCGTAAGCGACAAAACCGGCCTTGTACCTTTCGTCAAAGGCCTTCAGTCCCTCGGCTGGGAAATCATCGCCACGGGCGGTACGCAGAAACTCCTTGAAAAGGAAGGAGTTAAGACCATCGGAATCAGCGAAGTGACCGGATTTCCGGAAATCTGCGACGGTCGCGTAAAGACCCTTCATCCGAAGGTCCATGGCGCCCTTCTGGGACGTCGCGACGTGCCTGAGCACATGGCCACACTCAAGGAAAACGGCATCGAACTCATCGACCTTGTGTGCGTCAACCTCTATCCCTTCCGTCAGACCATCGCCAAAGAAGGCGTCACCATGGCCGACGCAGTGGAGAACATCGACATCGGCGGCCCTTCCATGCTCCGCAGCGCTGCAAAGAACTGGGAATCAGTCACAGTAGTATGCAACCCTGCCGACTATGACGACGTCCTCGCCGAAATCAAAGCCGAAGGCGACACACGGAGAGAGACCCGTCTTAAACTCAGCGCCAAGGCTTATACCCACACAGCTGAATATGACAGCTGCATCGCAACTTACATGCGCGCCCAGGCTGGACTTCCTGAGAAACTATTCCTCGAATTCGACATCAAACAGGAACTCCGCTACGGCGAAAACCCTCACCAGAGCGCTAAATTCTACAAGAGCCTCGAAGACGTGACCTATTCCCTCGCCGGAGCGCGCCAGCTCAATGGCAAAGAGCTCTCCTACAACAATATTCAGGACGCCAATGCTGCACTCAACATTGTACGCGAGTTCCCCGACCAGCCTTTCTGCGTCGGTCTGAAGCACATGAATCCCTGCGGAAGCGCCGTCGGCACAGATGTAGTCGATGCATGGAACAAGACCTACGAAGGCGACAAGACCTCCATCTTCGGCGGCATCGTAGCCTTCAACCGCGAAGTCAATCTCGCCGTGGCCGAGCTCATGAAGCCAATCTTCCTTGAGATTATCATGGCTCCCTCATTCTCCAAAGAGGCGCTTGAACTCCTTTCCACCAAGAAAAACCTCCGTCTTCTCGAAATCGACATGAGTTCCGTCGAAGTCGCTGACAAGAGACAGTTTGTCAGCGTCAACGGCGGTCTCCTCGTC
>JAFZPY010000011.1 GCA_017552475.1 Bacteroidales bacterium
GATGAGGTCACCGGGCTGGACGTCTTCGTATTTGGCACCGGTGTAGCTGTCGATCTGGGCCTGGCTTTGGAATACGCCTGCGGTCTTGAAGCCGTAGAAGTAACCGATAGGATAGCCTACCTGTGCGCGGTACATCTCTGTCGTACCTTCGGAGAGAACGTTTCTTGCGCCATGGATAATACCCTCAGAGTTGGCAATACGGGTGACTTCATTTTTGTTGAATGCTCCGTTGAAGTTGATGCCGTAGGTGAAATCACCGGTGGGCTTGCTCCAGTCGACGGAGAACTCGATACCCTTGTTGCGGATATCACCACCGTTGATGTATGGCGCACCTACGCCATATACGGCAGGGATAGGTGCCACAACCAGCCAGTCCTTGGTGTCCTTGATGTAGGCATCGACGGCTATACCGAGTCTGGAATTGAAGAAGCGGGCGTCAACACCCAGGTCAACCTGCTGAGAAGTCTCCCAGGATACATCGGGATTGGCAAGTGTGTCGTTGATGGCGCCGGTAGACAAAGCTGTTTCGCTACCGAAAGCATAAGACGCTTCTTCTGAGAGCACGATGGTGGAGAGATACTGGAAGTTGGCAATGCTGGCGTTACCGTTCTGACCCCAGCTGGCACGGACTTTCAAGAAGTTCATCCAATCTCTTGTGTTTTCCATCCAAGGCTCGGATGAAATCACCCAACCTGCTGAAAGTGAGGGGAAAATACCGGCGCGGTGTCCGCGTGCGAAGTTGGATGATTTATCTTCGCGGACAATAGCTGAGAACAGATATTTGCTGTCGTAGTTGTAGTTGGCACGGCCGAAGAACGAAACGAGGCTACCCTGGCTGCGAGGCTTGCCGGAGACGGAAATCTCGCTCAGCTGTTTGGGCTTGGTGTTGGACAGATATGCGCGTTCGAAATCGTTGGGGAAGATGGAGTTGTAACCCTTGCCGCCGATCTGTACGCCCATACCCCATTTTTCAATGGACTGACCGGCAACCATGTCGATATTGTGCTTGCCGAATGAAACGGTGTAGGAAGCGGTGTTTTCCCATGTGAAGCGCTGGTTGGTATTCATGCTCTGGCTTACCTGGTCGGAGTCGTTGAATACCTTTGAGTTGATAGCGTAGATCATGTTGTAGGAGCGGGAAGAACCGGCTGACATCATGTATCCGAACTGAGACTTGAACTTGAGGGCCTTGATGGGCTGAAGCTCAGCGTATGCGCTTGCCTGGAGGGTGAATCCGTGGCTCTTCTGCAGACCGCGGGAAGTGTAGTAGTCGTAGGCCAGAGGGTTGGCGGAGCTGGTGCTCATGGAGTCGAATGTCCAGCCATCGGCCTGGCGAGCGGCCTGATCGTAGAAGCCTGTCACGTTGCCTTCGCCGTCATAGGTGTAGGCGGGGAGGAGAGGTGTAGTGCGCAGGATGTTGTGCACGGAGTTCCAGTAGATATCCACATCGTTGGCGATACCGTTGTTGATGGTATGGTTGAAGTTGAGGGTCTCACCAAAACGCAGGACATTGAAATCGTCGTTTTTTATGACGACGTTGTCGCTGTTGATGCGGAAGGTATAGCGCTGGAATTCAGAGTTTACAGGTTTGATCTTGTTGTAGCCGATGATACCGTCCTGAGCCGTGTAGGAAAGACCTATGGAGTATGTATGGTCGGCTGCTCCTCCTGTGATGTTGATAGAGTGGTTGGTGGTTATCGCGCCCTTGTTGTAGGCTTCTTCCATCCAGTTTGTTCCGGTCCATGAACCGTCTTTGATGGACTGGTAGAGTTTGGCAGGTAGCACTGAGGCCCAGTTGGTAGCGGCGCTGCCTTCGTTCTGGTTCATCAGGTCAATGGCGTCCATGTACTGCTGTGCATTGCAGAGGCTGGGCATCTTCGCGATGAACTGCCAACCATAGTGTCCGTTATAGGAGAGAACGGTGCGTCCTTCTTTACCGTGTTTGGTGGTGACGAGGATGACACCGTTGGCTGCACGGGCGCCGTAGATGGCTGCGGAGGCGGCATCCTTGAGGATATCTATGGACTCGATGTCACTGGGATTGAGTGCGCTGAGGCTACCGCCGGGCACTCCGTCAATCACACAGAGAGGCTCGGAGTCACCGATGGTACCCATACCACGTACATTGACTTTGAATCCCTCACCGGGCTGACCGGAGTTCTGGATGATGGAGACACCGGGGCTCTGGCTCTGGAGAGCGCCGACAGCGGTGGTGGCATTGAGTTTGGTGAGGTCGTCACCTTTCACCTGTATGGTGGCACCGGTGATGAGTTTTTTCTGCTGAACGCCATAACCGACGACGACGGTCTCGCTGAGCTGGTCCATGGCTGGAATAAGGGCTACTTCAACGGTTGGTCTGACTGGTGTCTCGATAGTCTCGTAGCCGAGAAGATTGATGGAAAGTGTACCGCTAGCGGGGGCGTTGATCGAGAATGCACCGTCCTTGTCGGATGTGGTCCAGACCGATGTCCCCTTTACGACTACAGTGGCATACGGAAGAGTCTCTCCCGTGGATGCGTCTGTGATAGTACCCTTGACAGCGGTCTCCTGTGCATGCACCTCGATGCATACTGGAGCCAGAAGGGCCAGAAGCATTAATTTGTTTTGTAGCATAGTGATGAGGTTAGTAGTTATAAGGTGTGTATGTATGATATAGTCGTTTTGTTGCGAGCGGAGGGCCAGCCGCCGATGATGTTGCTCAGGAAAACCACTTTGATGCTGTGGTATCCGGCTTTGAGTGCCGCCTCGGCGTCATGGCGTGAATAGCGTTTGACATCGGTACCGTTGTCAATCAGGAGCTTGCCGTCAACCCATACCTCGTCGCACAGGGAACTGAAACGCCATACGCCGTCTTCGGGGATATTGATATAGCCTTCAGCAACAGCGCCGTAGAAACGGACATCCTGCATGGTGTTGGTCTTGGGCTCCTGCTCGCCCATCTCTTCGAGGCTGGAGATGCGCGATTCTTCCCATTCGGTCGCGCCGGCAAGCTCGGAGGTGGATAGGAACCGGCCGTATGTTTTTTTGAATGAAAATCCGGGCTCGGCCGGAGCTTCGACTGCGGGCGCAAGTTCCTGTTTCCTGACTTTCACCGTACGCACACTGCTCATCTTGCCGTATGGCATGACGGAGCGGATGCGGATGTCAGTGTCTTCGCGGCAAACGATGGGCTTTTCGTAAGCGGCAGAAGAAGCTGTGGGTTCGGAACCGTCAAGAGTATAGACCATCCTTACCGGACGCGTGGTCTTGAAAGCTACCACGACGCTGTCAGTAAACACGAGATTGTCGCATGAGCCTCCGGGCTGCTCCGGAAGCGGGATGTGATAATTGACACCTCTCTCGTCGAGACGCATACAGGCGTCATCGACGCGGGCACGGAAGCTGTCCCAGTCTTTCTTCTCCGGTGCAGACCACGCAATCTCCGCAAGGGCGAATGCGCGCGGGAAGATACGATAATCCCTGTGCCACGTGTCATATATGTACTCGGTCCATACATTACCCTGAACGCCGAGTACATACTCACCGAGCCCCTCCCCGGCGAGGACCGCCGGCACAGGGTCGTAACCGTAGACTTTCTCAAGGGTGATATACCTGCCGAAGCCGATAGGCTCGACCTTGTTGTCCCCCTGATAGCTGTCAAAATATAGTCCTTCGTGGCTGGGAGTCATGACCACGTAATGGTGCATGCGGGCAGCGGCGATACCGCCTTTTTCTCCTCTCCAGGACATCACGCCGGCCTCGCCGCTGAGTCCTCCTTCCAATATCTCATCCCAACCGATAACTCTCTTGCCATGCCGCGCGAGCATCTTCTCAACACGGCGGATCGTATAGCTCTGCAATCTCTCTTCCGCAGTATGCAGGCTGTCAGTCACAAACCCTTCCGCCTCAATCCTGGCCTGGCACTTGGGGCAGACCTCCCACTTGTCCTTCATACACTCGTCACCGCCGATATGCACCCACTCTCCCGGGAACAGCCCGGTCACTTCATCAAACACGTCCTCCAGGAATTCAAACACTTTCTCATTGCCCGGACAGAGCACCACATTGCGCACGCCCCAGGTATAGCTCGGATTGACCTGCACACCCTCGCACGAGAGCTCAGGATAGGAACAGATGGCCGCTACCTCATGGCCCGGGACCTCAATCTCCGGAACAATGGTAACATGCCTCTCAGCGGCATACTTCACAACATCGCGGATCTCGTCCTGCGAATAATAACCACCATCCACGGCGCCGTCAAAATCCTTCCTCCATGCCCCAACTTCCGTCAGGCGCGGATATTTTTTAATCTCAATGCGCCAACCCTGGTCGTCAGTCAAATGCCAGTGCAGCACGTTCAACTTACAGGATGCCATCACGTCAATGTAACGCTTCACGTCCTCCACGCTGATGAAATGCCTGCAGGCATCCAGCATCAATCCCCTCCAACGGAAACGCGGAGCATCGGTAATTTCAACGCACGGCGCGGTCCACTCCGCCCTCTTCGCTCCGGAAGTACTCTCTACTTCCGGAGGAAGCAGTTGCAGAAATGTCTGCATGGCGTAGAACAATCCCGCCTTCTCTGAGGCTACCATGCTCACCCCCTTTGGAGTAACAACCAACCTGTACCCTTCACAACCAAGGGCTAATTTAGAATTGAGGGTGAGCATGATACGTCCGCCGGACCTTGCTGAACGAATCTGGTAGCCTGTAGCCTCGGACAACTTGCATGCAAGCATGTCGGCGATTTCAGGAGCATCGGCGCAGCTCACGGTTGTCTGTGACTTTATCTGGAACGAGCCCTCTCCGGGAGTCACTTGCTGTGGCGCCGGAATGATATGCAGGGCTGCTGCGAGCAGAGTTACGAGAATTGTATATATCATAGGTTATTTGACGAGATTTTTGATTTTCTTTCCGACTTCAGAGTTGTCCATCATGCCGACGAACTCTTCGGCATGGGGACCGTAGGCCATCACGGGGACCATGATATCGTTGTGGCCCTTGGTTGAGAAGTGTACTTTCACCGTGCGCTCATCCAGACTGCCTCCGAGAATGGTGAGACCGCCGGTGTTGTGGTCTGCCGTGACCACGACGAGGGTCTCGCCGTCTTTCTCGGCCCACTCGAGCACCTTGCCGATGGTGCGGTCGAAATCGAACAGCTCTTCAGCCATGTAGCCGACCTTGTTGCGGTGAGACCAGTCATCGATCATGGAGCCTTCGACCATTAGGAAGAAGCCGCGCTCGTTGTCAAGGTTTTCAATGGCCTTCATGGTAGTCTTCTCGAGATAGTCACCTCTTTCAAGGGCCGGATCCATTTCGGTGTCGGCGAGGAGGGCGAGAATCTTGCCGTCGCCGGCCTCGAGGATACCCTCGGTCGAGGTGGCGAAGGTGTAGCCCTTTGCCTTCATTTCTTCGATGAGGTCGCGGCCGTCGGTGCGATCCTGCCAGAACTGGATACCGCCTCCGGTGATGAAGTCAATGTCTGAGCCGACGAACTGGGCTGCGTTGACTTCTTCGTCGTTGCGGTCTTTGGAGTGACCGCAGAAGTCGAGAGGAGTGGCGTCGTTGATACGGCAGGTGACTATGATGCCTGTCTTTTTGCCGAGAGACTGCGCTTTTTTGAGGGAGTTTTCGACAACGTTGCCTTCGGTGTCATAACCCATGTGGCCGTAGTTGGTCTTTTCACCGGTCGCAATCGCCGAGCCGCCGGCGCAGGAGTCAGTGACGAGTTTGTCTGCGGCCCAGGTGCGGGACATTCCGGTGTATTTGAAGTTGTCCATGTTGAGACGGCCGCCGTTGAGGATCCAGCCGCAGCTGATGTGGGGGATTCCCATGCCGTCGCCGATCATGACGATGACGTTTTTAATCTTGTCTCCGTGTACCTGATTGACATAGACAGTCTCGTAGGGAGTCTCGACGTGGTAGCGGTCGTCTTCGCTGAAAGCTTCGGTAGCATATTTGGAACGGTCACGCGTGCCGTCGTCAAGTATTTCCACTTTGGCGTTCCAGGGTTCGATGTGCACGATGCCGTCGGTACCGGCGGGTGCTGTTGCCGTCAGGATCTTTGTTTCTCCCGGGAGGAGGGTGACGAAATTGTCGCTCCATGTGACGTTGGAGGCCAGAGTGTCGTCGGAAGTGATGAGTTTGAGAATGTTCTGGTAGGCTATGACGTCGGAGGTATTGGATAGTTTAACTGTCCAGACGCGGTTGTCGCCGGTGTCGCTGATGAGCACATTGTAATTGATCTGCGCTTCAGGAAGGGCGGTGACGAACGTGAGGTCGGAGTAGGTGCGGGCGGGGGTGATGTACCAGTTGGCCTTGGCGTGGTCGTAGTCGGTCAGTGAGGCGGGGATGCAGTAGAAGTTGTCTGCGCCGCCGGCGATGCCGAGACCTGCGAAGAAGGCCCTGCCGCGGAGGGTGTCAAGGTTGAAGACGGGGAGGGGCTGGCGGTCGCGGACGGTGACGTTGACTTTGGCTTCGCCGATGGCCTTGGAGCTGGAGGAGTAGAGCTTGACTGTGGCTTCAACGGTGCTGTCGGCGCCGGTCTCGTTGACTGCGTAGACTTTGTAGTCCTTGTAGTTGAAGATCAGCTGGATGGGTTCGCATGCCTTTTTTGTGCCGTAGTAGCCTGCTGTGGGCTGCAGGTCGTGGTCATAGAGCTGCCAGTAGAGGGACGGGCAGGCCGAGTTGAGCATCCACTGGACGATGCCGGTGGTATGAGGCAGGTTGCAGCGGAATGCTTCGAACATGGCGCGGGTGCCGTCATAGTCGAGGGCATGGGCTTTACGGGTGAAGGATTCTAGGTCTCCGGAGGCTCCGTACTGGGCATTGACGGCTTCTTGAAGCTTGGCGGTGGTGTTCATTGCCGATGTGGAGGCGGTGCAGTAGCGGTCGTAGGCTTTGCTGAGCGGCCAGCGTTCTTTGGTGTCGGGAACCATCTTTTTGATGGTCTCGAGCTGGGGCCAGTTGGCGCCGATGCCGGTCTCGGTGTTGAAGCCGAATGCTCCGCCGTTCTGTGTGTCGAGGTACCAGTAGTCAGGGGCTACGTATTCGTAGGGACCTTCCATCTTGGTGCCGGAGGGACCGCTGAGGGGGCTGGTGATGCTCTTGGCGGAGCAGATGTAGGGACGGTAGTCGAGTTTGTGGTAAGTATCCAGATAGCGTTTCTCAAGTTCAGGGTTTGGCGTGCGGTCGCTGCCGGTCATCCAGCCGATGACGGAAGGGTGGTTGCGGAGCCAGCGGACCTGGTCGGCAAAGTAGCGGGCTGCAAGGTCCATGGAAGCGGGGTCGTTGATGCATCCGTGGTGGTCGCTCTGGGGGAGTCCGCAGTATTCCTCCCATTCCCACTGGCAGCTGAAGCCGACGAGGGCGAGGATACCTTTGCTGTCGCAGAGGTCGTAGATGTCATGGTCTTTGCCCCAGATGTTTTCGAAGCGGATGCAGTTGAGCCCCATGTCGAGGACGAGGTCTGTCTGCCTGTCGAGTGATTCGTAGGTGTCGCGGAGGTACCTGTCATCGGTCCAGCCAGCGCCTTTGATGAGGACTTTACGGCCGTTGATGATGAATTGGAGGTGGCCTTCGCTGTCAATTTCGCTTTCAATGCGGCGGATGCCGAAGTTTGTGCTTCTGACGTCGGATTCGCCACGGTTGGTGACGAATGCTATCGCCATTTCGTGCATGACCGGCTCGCCCATTTCTTTGGGCCACCACAGTGCGGGGTGGTCGGCATGGAGCTGTTTGCAGGTGTTGGCGTCGAGGGTGACGATTTTGGTCTCGCCGGGGGCGATGGTGACGGGAACGTTCGGTAGCATGTCATTGTAGATGCCCTGGATCCAGGCTCCGTTGATGGCTCCTTTGACGGGTTTGCGGCCGTAGTTGTGGAGGGTGACTTCGACGGTGAGGTCGGCGCTGTTGTCAGGGTTCAGGGTGGGTTTGACAAACAGGTCCGTGATGGCAACGTCACCGCTTTCAAGAAGTGTGACGGGACGGACGAGGCCCATGCTTTCGTCTTCGGGACGGGGATTCCAGTCCACGAAGCCGATGTTGAGGTCGCCCTTACGCGCGCGTGTTACTTTTACTTTAAGGGTATTGTGCGCTTTGAGGAGAGAGGTGACATCGTATTCGCGGATGAGGAAGACTCCGGCAGTGGTGTCGGAGGTGGCGAGTACGGTGCCGTTGAGTGTGATGTCGGCACGATAGCCGATGCCTTCGAAGCGCAGGCGGTGATGTTTTTTCAGGGCCTTGCTGTCGAGGTCGAAGTCGCAGGTGTAGGTCCAGGGAGTGTCGAAGATGGTTTTGTCTTCGAAGGAGATGCCGTTTTCAATGAGGGCGCCGGCTACTGTGGAGGGGACATTTGCGGGACATGAGATGCCAGTACTTTCGTTGGAAAGTGTCCATTGGCTCAATACGAGAAGTATTGACAGAAGTAGTGCGTGCATAGATGCGAATGCGATTAGGGTAATGTAAGTGGTTATAGTTGAAGCAAAGTTACGCAAAAACATTGCCTATTTTGCCTTTTTTGCGTATTCTTGTACTCTATTTGCGCAAATTTTGCTCGCGATATTCCGAGGGTGTGCAGCCTTTGATGGCTTTGAAGCGTCTGGATATCGACTTCACGTCGGGCTCGTCGAGCTTCAGGGCTATTTCGTTGATAGTGTCTTTTGTAGAGGTCAGAAGGTTTGCGAATAGTTCGATCCTCCGCATTGAGATGTATTTGTACAGGGTGACTCCGGTCACTTCCTTGAAGCGTACTTCGAGAAGTCGGCGGGATATAGGGACTTCTGCGAGTATGCTGCGGACGTTGATGTGCTGGTCGGCATGGTCGCGGATGAAGTCCAGCGCTTTTGTCACCATCACGTCGGTGGTGGCGAATACTGATGTGGATGCGCGGGAGACGATGCCGACGGGCTGGAGGCAGATGTCCGGGCCCGTGAATTCCTGGTCGTGTATCATTTTTACCGCTTGCATGGCAGTGAGATAGCCGCCGCGGGCGATGTCTATGTCGACGCTGGAGAGGGACGGGCTGATGAGTTCGCACATGACTTTGTCGTTGTCCACGCCGAGGATCGAGATGTCGTCAGGGACTTTGAAGCCTGCTTCACGTGCTATTTCCAGCAGCATGGAGGCCTGATTGTCATCGCAGGCGAAAAGGGCCAGGGGTTTCGGGAGGCTCCGGAGCCATTCGAGGATTTTCTCTGATTCGAAGAACCAGATTTTGTCGATATTTTCTGCGTTGAATGCGCTGAAGTCGTAGTCTTTGTCGGCTTCGGATATGCCCTGGTGGAAGCCGATGTGTCTTTCATAGGACCAGCAGTGGTCTTTGAATCCGAAGAAGGCGAAGTGTTTGAAGCCTTTTTCCAGATAGTAGCGGGCAGCCATTTTGCCTGTTTTGATGTAGTCTGCAGTGATGTTTGGGACGTTTCGGAATTTTTGTTTGTAGTCCTGGGCGAATACTACTATGCCTTCTCCCGTGAGAAGTGACAGGTCGTCTTCCGGCTCGAATTGTCCTATCACTACATCGGCTTTCCATTTCTTCGCCCATTCCACTACGCCGCGCATCCCGAGTTCGCGTTTCGTGGCCGGTGACATTTTCCACACGGTCCACGGTTCCGTCTCGCTGGAGAAGTCCATAATTCCCTTAAGCAGCTTGTACGCAAACTGCTCGGTGAAGTCGCTTATGAATAGTAGCCGGATCATTGTGTGCTATGACAAAGCTACTGAATTTTTTTAAATTGTCCTATGCTTGTTGCAATTTGCGCTGTTTCGTCGGTGCCGTCGCAGAGGGTGCAGGTCCGCGGACCTTCCGCTTCGCTTCATCCCTCCCACCGTCTACTTCGTCATTTGCTTCGCAAATAACTTGTATCCGGCGGGCCCCTCCCTCTTAAAGCCGAGGGTGGCTATGGTCCGCTTGACCTGCAACCCTCTGTGACGGCATTCTATAATGGAAACTGGTTTTGAGATTCTCGACCAATAGGCCAAGAATGACGATGTAGGGAGTATATTTCCCATCCCCGGCAGAGGACTACCGGGGATGGATTAGAAGAGAAGTGGCTACTCCCAGAAGTCAATAAACGTTTTATTCGGGTTGGCATCTTGCTCGGTAGTGAAAAACCATTTCTTGATGATCCCGCCTTCTACTTTAAAGGAGATGTGTTGGTATTAGTTTTTGAATATCACATAATTGAATACTGGGTCGGAATGTGACGATAAAGCATATTTATTAAAATGAAGAGAGTCTCAGAATGTGAGACTCTCTCCCTGGTAGAAGCGGAGGATGCGGGTTTGGTAGAGGTATTCGTATTCGGCCTGGAGTAGGGTGGAGAGGGAGGAGAGGTAACGGTTCTTGGATTCGTTGAATTCGGTGATGGAGGCTTTGCCGTTGTCGTATTTGGCGCTCATAAGGGCGAAGGCGGCTTCGTTGCTTTCGGAGGCTGCCCGGGAGCTCTGGTAGCGGCTCTGGGCTGCGTTGGCATTGTAATAGGCCTGCTGGATTTCCTTGTAGAGGGATTTGCGTGCGGTCTCAAGCTGGAGGAGCTGGCGGTCACGGGAGAGGCGGGCACTGCGGATGGAGTTGCGGGTGGCGAATCGGTTGAAGATGGGAACGCTGAGGCTCAGGCCGACGTATTGGCTGAAGTTGTGACGCAGCTGGTTCATGAAGGTGTCCGCGGTGTAGCCGTTGGAGGAGGTGTAGTAGTTGGAGCCAAGTCCGGCGGAGAGCGAAAGGCTGGGGTAGAGGGCGCTTTTAGCGATGCGGATGCCGGTCTCGGCGGCGTCGAGGCGGAGCTTTTCAGCGGTGATGGAGGGCTTGGTGACGACTGCGTCGGCGTAGATGGCTTCAGGGGTGGGGAGCAGGTCGAAGATGACGGGAGGGAGTGCGGGAGTGACGATGGTGAAGCCTTCGGGGGAGGGCAGCTCAAGGAGCTGGGTGAGTTCGAGGATGGCGAGATTGTAGTTGTTCAGGGCCTGTGTCTCGGTGAGGCGGCTCTGGGCGAGGGTGGCTTCCTGCTGGGCGACTTCCGCGGCACTGGCGAGGCCTTGGCTGCGGCGTACGCGCATGTTTTCGACCTGAAGGGAGTCGATCTCGATCTGCTTGCGGGCGACGTTGCTGACTTCGCGGTTGTAGAGGATCTGGATGTAAGCGGCGGCGACGGCGAGGCGGATGTCGTCACGTGCCTTTTCGAGGTCGGCCGTGGCGGCTTCAAGGTTGAGCTTGTTCTGCTCTATGGTGTAGCGGGTGTTGAAACCGTTGAAGAGATTGACCCCTGCTGAGAGGCTGAAGCTGGTGGAGGTGGTGTTGGTATTGGCGTATGTGTTGTCGGCGGTGAGACCGCGGCCGAAGGAGAGGCTCTCGCTGGCGGAGGCGTTGAGGCCTGGGAGCTGGCTCATGCTGGCGGTGTTGAGGGAGATGTCGCCGGCTTCCTTGTTGAGCTCGTATTGCTTGACGGTGAGGTTGTTGTCAAGCGCGTACTTGATGCAGCGCTGAAGGTCCCAGCTTTCGGCGGAGAGGTTGACGGTGATAAGGGCCGCTGCGATTGTTATTATATGTTTCATGGATTATTTCTTGTTGGTGAGTATAAGGTTGCCGCGGACTTTGTCGGAGGTGGTCAGGCCGTGACGGACTTCGATGTTGACGCCGTCGGAGATGCCGGTGGTGACGTTGCGGCGCTCATAGGTGGTGCTGTCGGCGCCGAAGACATAGACATAAGTGGAGTCGCCTTCGAAGTTGAGGGTGCTTTCGGGGATGCTGAGGACGTTCTGGGCGCTCTGGAGGACGATTTCAGCATTGGCGCTGTAGCCGGAACGGATTGTTACACCGGCAGGAACTTTGACCGCAGCCTTGATTTGGAACTGGTTGGTGCCGTTGTTTTCAACCGCCTTGGGGGCAATGTATTCGAGCGAGGCGTCGAAGGAGAGGTCCTGGAGGGCACCGATGGTGATGTGGACGGGGGTGCCGACAGAGAGGCGGCCGACTTCGGTCTCGTCGACGTTGCCGTCGAAGATGAGGTCATCCATGTTGGCGACTGTGGCGATTGTGGTACCGTCATTGAATGTGTTGGAGAGGATGACGGAGTTGCCGACTTTGACGGGGATGTCGAGGATAAGGCCGGATATGGTGGAACGGATGAGGGTGGAGCTGCCGGAGGCATTGGAGGAGGAGACTCCGTCGCGGACGATTTCGAGGGATTCCCTGGCGGCTTTGAGCTCTTCTGTGGCCTGTTTGTAGGTCTGATTGACTTTGTCGAACTCGTCGGCGCTCACAAGGTCCTTCTCAAAGAGGGCCTTTTCACGTTCGTAGCTGGTGCGGGCCTGTTCGAGGCTGATTTCAGCGAGGCGGACGCGGTTTTGGGCGGAGCTTAGTGAGCCCATGTCAGGGATGACCTTGACTTTGGCGATGACCTCGTTTTCGCGGACGGTCTGGCCGGCTTCCTTGTAGAGTTCGGCGATGATGCCGCTGATCTGCGGCTTGATATTGACCTCGTTGCGGGGCTCGATCTTGCCGGTGATGATGGTGTTGCGGACGATGTCCTTGATTTCCGGGATGACGGTTTCGTACTCAACCTTCTTGGGCTGGGAGTGTTTGAACAGGTAGACGAATGTACCGAATACGGTCAGTCCGATGAGTGCGAATACGATGTACTTGAAAATGCCTTTCATTGTTATGTGTGTTTTATTTATTATTCTTCGTGCATTGCGTCGACGGGTTTGATGCCCATTGCCCTTGCGGCGGGTGCGAGGCCGGCGGCGACTCCGAGTACCGTCAGCAGCAGGGCTGCGGAGACGGCTGTTATGAATGATACCTGATAATCAGCTTTCAGGATGCCGTCTTCGGTCATGCCCATGTTGACGGCGGCGAGGATCAGCGCAGCGATGACTATCCCCATCATGCCCGCGACAAGTGTCAGGGTGATACTTTCGGCGATGATCTGGGAGAGGATCATCCTGGGCGTGGCCCCGATGGCGCGGCGGATGCCTATCTCGCCGGTGCGCTCCTTGACGGAGACCATCATGATGTTGGAGACTCCTATGGCTCCGGCGAGGAGAGTGCCGAGTCCGACTAGCCAGATGACGAAGCTGACGCCCTTGAACAGACTGTCCTGAAGGCCGAATATCAACTGGGTGTTGAGCATGATGAGACCCATTTCATCGGTGGGATCGACATAGTGACGGCGGCCGATAACTTCTCTTACACGTGGAATGATATCACTCATGGCGACACCTTCCTTGGCGGTGAAAAAGAGGATATGAATGTCGTTGCCTGTATTGTACACCTGTCTGGCAATGTTGATAGGGATGAAGATGCTGCTTTCCGCGCTTCCGTTGATATTGATATTACCGGCGCTCCAGTTGACACCCACTACCTGGTAGTAGACACCGCTGACTTTGATGGATTTGCCGCAGGGGTCACCGCCCTCGGGGAAGAGTGTCTTGTAGACTTCCTTGCCGATGACGCATACTTTGCGTGAACTCAGGAGATCGTTGTCGTTGATGAAGCGGCCGTACATCATTTTTGGGGTCTCGATTTCGGCATAGTCCGGGCGGATGCCTTTGACCGAGCCGACGAAGGATTCTTCATCGTGGTAAAAGGTCGCTCTCCAGTATGAGAGTATAGGACTGACGATATCCACTTCCGGAACCATATTCTTGACGCGTTCGACGTCATTGTAGTCCATCATCCAGTTGCGGCCTTTCTTGAAACCCTTGTAGGCTTTGGATGTGTTGTTGGCGAACGCTATGCAGGAGTTGTGCGCGAAGCCTTCCATCTCGTTGCTGATGGTTTGCTTCAGACCTGCCCCGCCGCCGACAAGGAGCATAAGCATGAATACGCCCCAGAAGATGCCGAAGCCGGTGAGAAGGCTGCGTGAGCGGTTCCTCGTGATGCTGTCAAGGATTTCCCTGAATGTATCTTTGTCTATTCTCATGGTCTTAATCCGCCCTGAGGGCCTCTATTGGTCTGACACGTGATGCCTTGTAGGCTGGAATGAGTCCGGCTATGGTACCGGCGATGACGAGAAGGAGTGTGGCTTCGATGGCTACGTTCAGCCCGACGGTGGGATCTTTCAACATGTGAATCTCTTCGAATCCGATACTGACCGTATTCTGTCCTATGGTCTTGTCCATGATCTGGCAGGCTACCATGCCGAGGAACATGCCGAAGTATCCGAATGCGGCTGTGATTGCAATGCTCTCGCTGATAATGAGTGAGAGCACCTGGCGCGGCTTTGCACCGAGGGCCTTGCGGATGCCGAACTCGTGTGTGCGCTCTTTGACGCTGATAAGCATGATATTGGAGACGCCGACGATACCGCTGATGAGAGTGAGGATACCGAGAATCCAGAGTGCGGTGTTGACAATGCCCTTGGCTTTGTTCATCTGAATGTTCTGGGTGAAGCGGTTGTTGATCCAGAATGTCTCCTTGTCTTCAGGAGCGGCGGAATGTACGGCGTTGAGGGAACGGACATATTTATCTTCAAATGCTTCGTTGGCCTCAAGGGTCTCCAGTCCGTGGAAAGTGAATGACAGGTTGTGAACCATGTCGCCAAAGCCATAAAGGGAGCGTACCGTCTCGAACGGTGCATAGAAATCGCTGTCCATGCCGCTTTCGTCGGACTGGTACAGACCTACTACGCGGAATGCGAGATTGCCGACATTGACATATTTTCCGACAAGGCTCGGGGCGAGGTCTTTCCTGCCGCCAAGGAGTTCTTTGGCCTGTCCGGTACTCAGGACCACGACTTTTCGTTTGTCGCGTTCATCATATTGGTTGATGAAACGGCCGTGAGCTATTTTGATATTGTTGATGTCTTTGTAGGCACTCCCGGCTCCGGTGATGTCTCCGTTGATATATTTATCCCCAAGTGATACAATCAGTCCGCTGTAATATACCTGGGCGGTCACGTCATCGACATTGGCGGAAAACAGCGGGCTCCTGGTGACGGCAATGTCGTCGCTGTTCAACCGGATGCGGCGTCCTTTCTGGTAGCCGCCATAAGAGATCGAGGTGTTGCGGCCATAGACGGTCATGGCATTCGCGAGATAGTCCTCCATGTTGCCGGTCAGTGCGTTCATCAGGCCATTGCCGGCGCCCAGAAGGCATATCAGCAGGAAGATGCCCCAGCTGACGGCGAATCCAGTGAGTGCCGTGCGCAGCCGGTTATTCTTCACCGAGCTCCATATTTCACTGTATATTGCCATCTTTGATACGGATGATGCGATTGGTCTGTTCTGCTACGTTAGGGTCGTGTGTCACGACGATGATGGTCATGCCTTCCTCCTGGTTGAGGCGCTTGAGAAGCTGCATGACTTCGGCACTGGTCTTGGAGTCGAGTGCTCCGGTGGGTTCATCGGCAAGGATGATTTCAGGACGGGTGATCAGGGCGCGTGCGATTGCAACCCTTTGCTTCTGTCCGCCGGACATCTCGTTGGGATAGTGCTGTGCCCATGCCTTGAGGCCGAGCTTGTCGAGGTAGGCGAGAGCCATCTCGTGGCGCTTCTTGCGTGAGACACCCTGATAGAAAAGCGGCAGCTCAACGTTCTCGACTGCGGTCTTGAATCCGATGAGATTGAACGACTGGAAAATGAATCCGATGAGATGGTTGCGATACTCGGCAGCCTTGTTCTCGCTGAGGTTCTTGATGAGTTTGCCGTCGAGCATGTACTCGCCTTCGTCGTAGTTGTCGAGGATGCCGAGGATGTTGAGCAGGGTGGATTTTCCGGAACCGGACGCTCCCATAATCGAAACGAACTCGCCCTTCTCTATGCCGAGGTCAATACCTTTCAAGACATGGAGCGGCTGCCCGTTGTCGTAGGTCTTGTGAATATTTTTAAGGCTTATTAACATAGTGTATTAGTCTACTATTACACCGCAAAGATACGACATATTTATATATATCCAAATTTATTTTTATTTTTTTCGTGAAATACTCTCAAGCACTACTACAAC
>JAFZPY010000098.1 GCA_017552475.1 Bacteroidales bacterium
CGTCGAGCTCTGCGTACACCTCAGGCATTGCCTTTTCGAGAGACTGAAGGTTTTTATTGTGCTCGTTCTTGGTGGCCTCGTTAAGAGGGTTGGGAGTGCGGATACCCGCTACTACGTCCTCACCCTGAGCATTGATGAGCCATTCGCCATAGAACTTGTTGTCACCGTTGGCAGGGTTGCGTGAGAATGCAACGCCGGTGGCGGAGGTGTCGCCCATGTTGCCGAATACCATGGACTGCACGTTGACGGCAGTGCCCCAGTCATCGGGAATGTGCTCGATCTTGCGGTATGCGATGGCGCGTTTGCCGTTCCATGACTTGAACACACCGCCGATGGAACCCCAGAGCTGGGCCTGGGCGTCATCAGGGAACTCAACTCCAAGGACTTCCTTGATACGCACCTTGAAGGCCTCGGCGAGATCCTTGAGCTCTTCAGCGGTGATATCGGTGTCGGACTTGTAGCCTTTCTTGTCCTTGAGATCCTGCATCATGCGGTCAAGCTGCTGGCGGATACCCTGTCCGTCCTCCGGCTCGATGCCTTCTGCCTTCTCCATCACGACGTCAGAGTACATCATGATGAGACGGCGGTATGCGTCATATACGAAACGGGGGTTGCCGGTCTTATTGATAAGTCCGGGGATTGTCTTGGAGCAAAGTCCGATATTGAGGATGGTGTCCATCATGCCGGGCATGGAGCTACGGGCGCCGGAGCGGCAGCTCACGAGGAGCGGGTCGTTGGGATCGCCAAACTTCTTGCCCATGATTTTCTCCGTAGCCTTGAGGGCTTCGGCGACATCATACTTGAGCTCGGGAGTGTATCCTCCACCAAGCATATAGTATTCAGTGCAGCATTCTGTAGTGATGGTAAAGCCTGCAGGAACAGGCATACCGAGGAGGCTCATCTCAGCGAGGTTGGCACCTTTGCCACCCAGGAGCTCTCTCATTTTACCGTCGCCTTCGGCAGCCTTTCCGCCGAATCGGTAAACTCTTTTCTTGTTCTTGTCCATATCTTATTCTATAATGATTTTCCGTGTTTTTTCAGCAGGTTGCGAATTTACACAAAATAGCTCAAATAATTGTCAAAAAGTCTCATAATTATCTGATTTTTGTGCAAAAAAGGCAGCTAAAGCAATTTAGCGGCAATATCTGACAGTTCGCTTCTTTCGCCTTTGCTGAGGTAGACATGCTCGAAGAGCTTTTGTCCCTGCATCTTCTCGCCGAGGTGCGTGAGGCCGTTGGACCATTGATCCAGATAAGGCTGGTCTATCTGGAAGACATCGCCCGTGAAGACCATCTTGGTGCCTTCGCCGGCCCTGGTGATGATGGTCTTGATTTCATGCGGCGTGAGGTTCTGCGCTTCGTCGACTATGAAGAACACTTTACCGAGAGAACGTCCCCTGATGTATGCGAGAGGCGTGATCAGGAGCTTCTCGCTTTGGAGCAGGTTGTCTATTTTGAGAGCCTGCTTGGAACCGGGGCGGAAGCGGCTCTTGATGACTTCAAGGTTGTCCATGAGGGGCTGGAGGAAGGGTCCCATTTTGGATTTCTGGTCGCCCGGGAGATATCCTATGTTCTGGTTGCCGAGGACAACTGCGGGGCGGGAAAGGATTATTTGATCATAGCTCTTTTCCTGCTCAAGGGCAGATGCAAGTGCCAGGAGGGTCTTACCGGTGCCTGCGCCTCCTGTGAGGGAGACCAGCCGGATGTCCGGATTGAGACAGGCATCGAGTGCAAAGCGCTGCTCTTCATTACGCGGGCGGATGCCGTAGGCCTCATGACTACGCACAAGCGCAATGCAGTCGCGATCGGCGTCATATCGTGCGGTGACAGTCTCGCCAGAGTCATCCCATTCAAGTTTGAACAGTTGGTTGGCGAAGGGCCTGTTTTCGGAAATATCCTCCCATGGTATGCAGTTGTCCTGACCATAGGCAAGGCGCTGAACGATTTCGGGAGGAATGTCGGCGAGGAGGCTGGCTTCGCTCTGGGAGCTTTCGATATGGGCGTCCTCGATACGGTCGGAGAGGTAGTCCTGGGCTTCCATGCCGGCAGCCTTGGCCTTCAGGCGCATGTTGATATCCTTGGTCACAAGGGCCACGAAGCGGTCGGGATGGGTGTCACGCACCCACATGGAGGTGGCGAGGATGCGGTGATCCTGCGTGTCGTCGTGGAAGAGATCCTGGAATTCAGGGGAGAATGGATGGTTGGGTTCTATCTTGATATTGCCGAATCCTTCGCCTATGGGTACTCCTGCGTCGGTGAGGGGGTGGCCGTCGGTGAGAATGTCAATCTCGCGCATGAAGTTGCGGGCATTGAAGGAGAGGGCGTCGTTGCCTTTTTTGAATTTGTCAAGCTCCTCTATTACCGCTATTGGGATGACCAGGTCATTGTCTTTGAATTTGCGAAGTGCGTGGTGGTCGTGCAGGAGGATATTGGTGTCCAATACAAAAATTTTGGGCAAATGGTTATTGTTTTTCTTCGGCATATTGGAATATATTGGTTTTAATCTTCTCCTTCCGAGGTCTGGCCCTGGATAAGCGATGCGAGTATTCTGGCGACTCCGGTCTTGGAGCCGGTGTCGACGGAGATGCCTTTCTGCCCGGGGGCCGGATGGCCGAGAGGGAAGAAAGCCACGTCCTGGAGCAGGAGCTCCGCGTCGACATAGTCGTAGTCATAGTCAGAAATGGAAATAATAACACCGGGGACCTCGCCAAAGAGAATACGGACGGGATATTCATCCGAATAGGCCTTGCGAAGGTCGGCTATGCTTATGGCAGCACCGGTCTCGGGAGTGACCATGCGGTCAAGTGCAGTGATGAGGCCTCCGTCGCCTACCGTGACGCCGGAAATCACTATCCCGTCCTCAATAAGCTCGCGTACAACCTCATAGCAGTCCATAAAATAGTCTGCATCAAATATCTCCGGGGCGACGGATGAACCGGCGCCGACAGCCTCCGAAAGGGCAGAGCCGCCCAGCCTGAAATCGCATGGGTCAAATGGAATATAAATGAGCCAGTCCGTCGGAACCGCACTCACCTGCGCGGGGCAGAGCCTCTTACGGCCAAGGCGCAGCTGTTCGTCCTGATCCTCGGCCAGGTCGTCGTCCTGCATATCGGGAGCATCCGAAAGGCCGGCGCGGAACGAGAGGGTACATTCGCGGGCGCCGGTATAATTGCAGCCGGTAAGCTGCACGCCAAGCGCATCGATATACTCACTCGCAGCTTCGACAGAGGAATAAAGCGCAGCCATATTGCCGATAGGCTTTTCATTCCAGCGCCATTCTCCCCTGAGTGACAGGTCTTCAAGGGCGAAATGCCCGTTCATCCAGATGGCTTCAATAAGGGCATTTGCCACCCTGCCGCAGGTATAGGAAGCTGCGAAAGGCACCGGCACAGTCCTTCTGGCTACATTCTTTGTCATTGACAAATATTTGTCAATAAGCTTCGAGTCATATTCCGACACAGCCGGAGCCACATCCACGGTCTCATCCACAATCTGCCCTTCCGGCGCAGTATCACCCATATCGCAGCCGCACTCCTCCAGCATACGCGCCGGGGTGACGCTCATCTGGACGCCGTCAATGACGTATTCGGAGTACAGTGCAGATGACCTCTCAATCATAGAAAAAAAGAAATAATTACTCCCAAAAATAGCTAAATTTGTCCTCAGTTCAAAATAAGAAGCTGTTTAAACCGCCATGACTTTCCGCGAAGAAGAATATAACTCTCTGATACAAGATATTTTCCACCGTTTTCCCTCAGTCGCTGATGCCGGCTTTGGAGGGGCCTATAAACCCGGTCTCCGGCACATGGAGGACTTCTGCAAAGCCCTCGGACATCCCGAAAAGGCATACCGCACAATCCATATCGCCGGGACCAACGGCAAAGGCTCCGTCGCCAACATGCTTGCCGCGGCCCTCACTGCCTCCGGCCTCAGCGCCGGGCTGTACACCTCACCCCATATCATTGACTTCCGCGAGCGTATGCGTATCGGCGGCACCATGGTGGACAAGCAATACGTCTTCGACTTCCTGCAGACCTGGCTACCCTATATCACTGAGCACAATCTCTCCTTCTTCGAAATCACGACCGGGCTCGCCTTCCGATGGTTCGCCGACTCACATGCCGAAGTTGCAGTCATTGAGACCGGACTCGGCGGCCGTCTCGACAGCACAAACGTCATCACCCCGGTCCTTTCAATAATCACCTCTATCGGACTTGACCACTGTGACCTGCTCGGGCACACACGCGAAGCCATAGCCGGCGAAAAAGCCGGTATCATCAAAGCCGGCATTCCCGCACTCATCGGCACTTACGACAGCGAGACCGCCCCTGTCTTTGAGCAGACGGCCTCACACCTCCACAGCCCCCTCATCTTTGCCGACCAGGCCTCCGCAATGCCTGATCTCATCGGGCATCTCCTCCCTATGATGGACCTCCAAGGCTCCTACCAGGCCGAAAACCTCCGTACCGTCCTCACAGCCATCGACCTCATCAAACCTTCATTCCCGGAACTCAACGATGACGAAAAAGTCCATAACGGCATCGCCAACACTGCCACCCTAATGGACTTCCACGGCCGCTGGGAAAAACTCTCCGACAGCCCCTACACCCTCTGCGACATAGGTCACAACGCCCCCGCCCTCCGTCACAATTTCGCCCAGCTCGACGCCCTCCTCGACAGCGGTCGCTTCCAAACCCTCATCATCATCTACGGCATCATGGCCGACAAAGACCTCGACGCCATCATTCCCCTCTTTCCCAGCCGCGCTACCATCATCCTCACTACGCCTTCGACTCCCAGAGCCCTTCCGGCCAATAAAATAGCTGAACATTTCCCCTCCACCAGCGACATTCACATCACCGCCGACGTCGCCGAAGCCCTCACCCAGGCCCACGTCATCGCCTCAACCGCCTCCTCCCCCCTCATCTACATCGGCGGCTCCACCTACGTCGTCTCCGATGCAGTCAAAGCATTGAAAGCAAAATAGGTATTGATTTTGCAGCGAGGCAGGCACACAAAACACTACCTGCCAATGAAAAAGACACTAGCCACACTTATCGCAGCCTGCGCCATCCTCACGGCCGGCAAGCTTGCTGCGCAGGACGAGCTCCAGTCCGCCATCGCCGCTTACGACTACAAAGCCGCTGTCACCGTGCTGGACAGCATGATTACATCAGCCCGGGGAGACTCATCTCTCGTCCGCGACCTCACACTCCAGAAAGTCCAGTGTCTCAAAAGACTATACCGCATCAACGATGCCATCGCGGCACTTGCCTCCATCTCTCCCGGAGAAGAAAAAGGCGTACTTGAAGTCCACGATGAGGAAGTACTCGCCGAACTCGCTGACGCATACATGATCAACAATGACTACAACAACGCCGCCTACTGCTACTCGACCCTGGTCTACTTCAACCCTGACAACATCTACTTCAAAATCCGCCTCGCTCAAATTCCGCCTTGAAAGCTACGACGAAAGCGCTGCCATTGGCAAATCCATCCTCCAGACCGATACCATCGCGACAATTGCGGCCCTTGTCGGAGACTCTTACAACAAACTCAGCCAGCCTGACTCCGCCATGGCATACTACAATATAGCCAAGTCCGCCAATCCCGCCAATGCCAGCACAATCAGCAAAATATCCAACCTCCTCCTCGCCGAAGAAAAATATCCCGAAGTAATCGCCCTCACCAGCGAATACCTCGAAGACTACCCGGGCAATATCACAGCCAACAGCATCAAGGGGCTTGCCCAATATCTCAACAAAAACTACCCTGACGCCATCGAAACATTCAAATACCAGGTCGAACTCGGCGACGAGTCATACCCCACATGGTATTATCTCGGACTATCACAAGAGGGACAGGGGCTTCTCAACAATGCAGAAGAAAGCTTCACCCGCGCCTACCAGATTGACTCCTCAAAAGTCGATATCGTCTATCACCTGGCGACCTCAAAAGCCTGGCAGAAATACAAATTCCACCCCGAATCCATCCGTCTCCTCGACAAAGCCCTCGACATGATGCAGCCCGACAGCACCATGATGTACAAAATCTACTCTGCCTACGCCCAGGGCTACATACGCGAAGAGACCTGGTCAGACGCCCTCACCATGTACCAAAATGCTTTGAAATACAAGCCTGATGACCTCAATACCATCGCCTCAATAGGCATATGCCATCACCGTCTCGGAGAGCTCAAAGAGGCCGAGACCCATTACTCACGATACCTTAAAGGCGCCCCCAAAGGCACAAATACCTATGAACGCATCAGCAGCGCTTACGTCATGGTTAAAGCAGACTTGTTTATGCAAGAAAAGAATTAGATACGAACAAATCATTCCAGCGACTTTATCTGCTCTACAGGCAATGCCGTAATCTTTGCGATCAAGTCCACGGACAAGCCATTCATCAACATCGATTTAGCGATTTCGATGCGTTCCTCCTCACGACCTTTTTCCATACCGTCCTCGTAGGCGGCGTTCTTGTAGCTTTGGATGTCTTCGCGGGTCAGCATGGAGTTGATGTATTGGGCGGTGTTACTTTCATCGAGAGCAGAGAGCCGGGCGCGCTCAAGGACTGGCTTATAGCGTTCTGGGACAACGCTCTCGTTGCCAGAAAAAGTAGAAATATTTTTGACAATTTGCAAGCATTCGGTCACCGAATCCGGGGTGTCCGTGTTGTTTTATTGATTTTTACGATTCTTAACTTTTTTATCTGTTTCTTATGTTAATTTGCTAAATTCGCAATCTGGAATGTCGTGGTCGAGACAATACGCCATTGTCAGATAATCCGAAACATCACGTGCTGCATTATAATCAATCTCAGCTTCGATATGATGCCAATCTTCCTGCACGGCATAGAGACTTGGCGATATGTCCTCGCCGCCCGTAAACACCACACCATCGACATCACGAAGCACTTCGGCAACATTAGAACCGTCGTAAGCTTTGGCACGCACAAGCAGACCAGCATCATTGCTCAGATAGCCGATACCATCGGCATCGAGTTGATTGGCCGATACGGAGCTGCCTTCATAATCTATGTACGAAGCCTTTACCTGCGGCAACACGGTCACATTAACGCCTGCCAGTCGAAAGGCCTCTACGACATTGGTGCAAAACTCATTCTCCGTATCGGCACGCCACGCAATGGCGATTTTCAACTCTTTCTGATTATCGTCTCTGCTTGTTTTCGAACATGCGCCACAGAGTATGACAAATATTACGGCTATATGCCAAATTTTTAGTTGTTTCATATTTTGTTCATAACAATTTCTTCAAACTCCAACTACCGACTTTTCGTCCATCATGCGCCAGTTCGCACTCATGGAACACTTGGTAGCCGCGGCGGGTATAGAAGGCAAGATTCTCTTCCGAGTTCGTGAAGAGGACCATCTCACGGCCACCCCGCTCCCGGACATAGTCCTCCTGATAAGCCAGGAACCGAGTGCCGATGCCTTGTCCCTGAAAGGAAGGATCGACCTCGAACATACTGAGATACCACACTCCAGGATTCGTTTTCTGATAGTCGTGGCAAGGATTGCAAGCCCCTTCGTCCATGGCGAGATAGCCGTTCACGTTTTTCCAGTTGGCGGCGAAATAGACCTTCCAGCCATCATTGACGAAACTCTGCCAAAACGTTGGAGGCTGGTAATCGGGAGATTCCAGGATAGCACGGCCGACAAGTTGTCCATCTATCCGTGCCCCCAGAATATCCGCTCTGCCGAAGTTACTCTTCATCACGCAGTTCATGAAAGCGTGCAGACCTCGGCAGCGCTCAGCATCGTCCGGAAAATAGAGAGCAACGTAGGCATAGTCCTGATAGGCGCGGGCAGCGAGTGTCACAGCAGTCTTCAGTTCTTCGCGTTTCAGTTTTCCAAATTCGATATTCATAGCAACTTCTATTCTTTACCTGTCACAGGAACGCCACCGAAGAGGCGGGCATGTCGATGCTCCGGACTGAAACCTGTTTCCTCTTTTACAGCCATTACCGAAGGAGCCGCCAGACGAGTTCCTCCGTTCCCATTTGCATATTCGTAAGAAAAAACAAAACCTGCCATGGTGGCCAGAGAACCATCCTCGTTGAAAGTGAAACGGAAATTCCACTTGTGATCAGGATCTTCCTGATTATCTTTGTCGATGTAGGTCATACTTGAAGGCAACCTATCTGGGCCGATACCCATCAGCCCGATAAATGGCAGGAAAAAGTAACTGTCACCTACCGTCGGGAAACCTTGGTATATGCCCCACTGCTTATATTTGTTCGGGAAATCAGCCTCATAGGAATACTTATATTTATAGAAGACTGATGACTTCGTTTCGTTTTCAGTTTCCTCACCATCGAAAGTCAAATAATGCAACAGGCCATCTTTCCAGTCAAAGGTAACCTTTAAATTCCAGTCCAAATAGAGTCGTTCCCCATCTTTAATCCTGTCAATTACTCCATACAATGAGCAAGACGACATATGGCCTTCGCTATCATAATTGAACGAGTTCTTTTCGGTCGAAGCATAACCCTCTTCTTCATAATCTGTATCAAAAACAGTGATATATCCTTGGTTGTTGTATTTGACCGAATAGATTTGGGAACCAGTCTTACCATCGGAGTACTTCCAGGTTTCTATTATTTTGTTTGCAGGATAGTCGAAGGTGAACTGATCCTCCATGTTGTCATACGAGGCAGTGACAGATTCAAGCACACCATTGTTCGAATAATGTAACTCTCTACTGCTGAATGATTTCAGTCGCAGACCGCTCTCCTGGTCGATAATACCAGTCAGGGCAGATGCATTGTCAACGCCATTGCTGCCGTTGTCGTCATCGTCGTTGCACGACACGAAACCCACACTTATTGTCATGGCTATCATGATAGCCATTAAACTCCGTAGAAAGTCCTTTTTCATAGTTCTAATATTTTGAATTATTTAACATTCACTGATTAAATACAGATTCTACCTGTTGCAGAATCCATAAATTTAATTTGCAAAAATAATGAAATTTATACAAATATATACCAACAGGATGTTAAATCTTCTTAATGCTTGCAATTTGGATGCTTTTTTTAAAGAAATGATATTTGTATATGGTGAATAGAACGTGTTTTGTGGACTTAATATGAATATTTCTACCAGTTTTTAGCCTAAACGTAAATTTTGTTAATAAACGGACAGGTATGTCAGACTACTCAAATATGGCATTGAAAGTATGTGTTACAGCGAAAAACTCGCGACAACGACTTCGACCATTCTTCGTGTAATTTTCAATTTGAAGGATAAATTGCAAACCGCACCTTGCATTTTGCCTATTCTGCATTGTGTCTATGCGTTAAAAACGTTAAATCTCGCATTTTTTTACACTCCACAGAATTCGCCTAATCACTTTTCTATCGTTTAATGCGTAAGATGCTGTGTAATAATTAAATACAAATACTTGCTCTAAAACTATTCACACATGAACAAATTGCCGTTTGTACTATTCACTGTGATGGCTTGGGGCAGCGGTGTTGCCTATGCCCATGAGCCAGCAGACAGCCTGAAGGACGTTCGTCCTTTTGCCAATCACGCACTTGAACTGATCCATGAACCCGGTGTTGAAGTGATTTCTTCCATGGGTGCTCCCGGAATGACTCCCACCATCTTTGTGCACGGCGTGCCGGTACACTCCGGCATGGAATCTCTGTATATTGTGGACGGGATCCGGGTGCGCAGCCTGAATGGAATCGCACCCGAATCTGTCGAGAAGATTGAGGTGTTGAAAGATGCCTCCGCCATGGGTCTGTATGGCCCCGAAGCGGTTTGCGGTGTTGTGGTGGTCAACACCCGCCGCACCCTTTTCGGCCTGTCCGTCAAATTTTAAAAAAATAGCTATATTTGTCCCGTTTTGCGTTATAGAGACACATATAGAAAGTCTGCGGCACGGATACTCCTGGCGGTGTTCGTGGCGATGCTCGCCGCCACCTCCCTGCACCGTCACCAACCGGTCATACCGGAAAGACAGGAATGTACCCAATGTGCTCATCACGAAGCACATCCGGGACACCTGACGCAGGGAGTCACCTCCATTCACGACTGTCTCATATGCCAACTGACAACAGTGCCGTATGCCCAGTCGTCCGAGGCCCACATCTCAGCGCAAATCTCCATCTGTACCACCCTCATTGAGACTTATATCTGTTCCGGCGAGGGTCTTCACCTTCAAAACGCTCCTCTCCGCGGTCCGCCTGCCATAGGATAACACCCGATCCTACAAAGACAGTTCAACGACCAATCCCGAACAAGCATGAGATTATTATTATGCTGTATGCTTTGGGTTGCTGTCGCCGCATCAGCATCGGCTCAAGAAGAAGAGCGTCAGGACACCATCAACAGGTCCGTAGTCACCGCTTCTCTCCGCCAGATACTGTCACGGAAATCGGCATATTCCACCGAAGTCCTGCAGGAAAAATTTCTCCAGAGACACTTCAGCGGCAATGTCGTGCAGGCGATGGAAAATCTTCCCGGCATACAGTCAATGGACATAGGTTCCGGCTTCTCCAAACCCATGATCAGAGGCATGGGCTTCTCCCGCATCGCCGTCTCCGAAGGCGGCATCAAACAGGAGGGGCAGCAATGGGGAGCCGACCACGGACTTGAAATAGACGCCTACAGCGTCACCGGCATACAAGTGCTCAAAGGCCCGGCATCCCTGCTATACGGCAGTGACGCCATAGGAGGAGTAATCGAGATACTCCCTCCGGAGCAACCAGTCACCGACGGCCCATACGCCGAGGTCAAGACACTCGCAAAGAGCGTTAACGACCTCCTCGGCGGCTCCGTCATGGTCGGTTACGCGAACGACCGCTGGATGCTGCAAACTCGCTACACCGAGCAGCACTACGGCGACTACCGCGTCCCGGCCGACACCATCGTCTACCTCACCAGACGCATTCCGCTCTATGGAAGGAAGATGAAAAACACTGCCGGATATGAACGCGACGCCAGTCTCTACGCCTCCTGCAGGGCTGGACACTACCGCGGCTCCTATACGTTGAGCAACGCCTTCCAAAAGGCGGGCTTCTTCCCCGGAGCCCACGGCATTCCCGACCTCAAAAGGCTCCAGGACGACGGCGACAGCCGCAACATTGACCTTCCTATGAGCCGTGTCAATCATCTCAAGGCCGCCACGACCCAGTCCTTCACGGCTGGC
>JAFZPY010000099.1 GCA_017552475.1 Bacteroidales bacterium
ACGGCAGCGGCTTCACCGGACTGCTCCGTAATGCCGTCAAAGACGCAGAGGAAAACAAAAAGGCGACCGTGTTCGGCTACTGGGTCTCCGATCCTGAGCGCTACGGCGTTGCCGAATTCGACAAGGACGGCAACTGCCTGAGCATCGAGGAGAAGCCGAAAGAGCCGAAGAGCAACTACGCGGTGGTCGGCCTTTACTTCTACCCGAACAAGGTAGTGGACGTGGCCAAGCACATCAAGCCCTCCGCCCGCGGCGAGCTGGAGATCACGACTGTCAACCAGGAGTTCCTGAAGGATGGTGAACTTAAGGTCCAGACGTTGGGCCGCGGCTTTGCCTGGCTGGATACCGGCACCCACGACTCCCTCTCCGAGGCTTCTGTCTTTGTGGAGGTCATCGAGAAGCGCACCGGCCTCAAGGTCGCCTGCCTCGAGGACATCGCCTACCGCAATGGCTGGATCACGGCCGACCGCCTTCGTGAGATCGCCAAGCCGATGTTGAAGAATCAGTATGGGCAGTATCTGATGAGAGTAGCTGAAGAAAAATAATAAATATAATAACGCTATGAAAATTACCGTTGCAGGCGTAGGCTATGTTGGACTGAGTCTCGCTGTGCTGCTGGCTCAGCACCACAAAGTCACCGCCATCACCACCACGCCGAAGAAGGCGGACAAACTGAATGACTTCATCAGCCCGATCCAGGACGATGAGATCGAGCGCTTCTTCCGGGAAGTCAAGGAAGGTAAGCGCAAGCTCGATCTGACCACCACTGTGGACAAGGACGCCGCCTACAAATCGGCCGAACTGGTCATCATCGCCACGCCGACAAACTACGACGACGAGCATCATTTCTTCGACACCAGTGCTGTTGAGGATGCCATCGAGCATGTCCTGAAGGTGAACCCGAAGGTGCTGATGGTCATCAAGAGCACCGTTCCGGTGGGCTACACGGACAGTGTCCGCGAGAAATACGGCATTGACAACATCATCTTCTCGCCGGAGTTCCTCCGCGAGAGCAAGGCTCTCTACGACAACCTGCACCCCAGCCGCATCGTGGTGGGTGCGTATGATCACCAGCAGAAGGAAGCGGAGATGTTCGCCGAGTTGCTGAAAGAGGGTGCCGAGGATCAGGATATCAAGACGCTGATTGCCCATCCGACGGAGGCCGAGGCTATCAAACTCTTCGCCAATACCTACCTCGCCGTACGTGTCAGCTACTTCAACGAGTTGGATACCTACGCACAGGTCAAGGGCCTGAACACACAGCAGATTATTGACGGCGTCTGCATGGACCCGCGCATCGGCGGCCATTACAACAACCCGAGCTTCGGCTACGGCGGCTATTGCCTCCCGAAGGATACCAAACAGCTGCTGGCCAATTACAAGGATGTCCCCCAAACGATGATCGAAGCCGTGGTGAAGAGCAATGTCGTCCGCAAGGAATTCATCGCCGACACCATCCTGAAACGGAAACCCAAGACTGTGGGCGTCTATCGCCTCACGATGAAGAGCAACTCCGACAACTTCCGGGCTTCGGCCATCCAAGACATCATCAAACAGCTGCGGGCTAATGCCGTGAATGTCATCATCTACGAGCCCACCCTGGAGGACGGCAGCGAATTTGTCGGCAACATGGTGGTCAACGATATGAATAAGTTCAAGGCGCAGAGCGATGTCATCCTTGCCAACCGCTTTGATGCCTGTTTGGAGGATGTGGAGGAGAAGGTGTACACGAGGGATTTGTTCAAACGGGACTAAATGAAAAAGATTCTGGTTACCGGCTCGGCCGGATTCATCGGTGCCAATCTTGTACTGCGACTTCTGAAAGGTCAGGAGTCGGTCAAGATTGTGGGCCTCGATAACCTGAACGACTACTACGACCCGAAGCTTAAGGAATACCGCCTCCAGTTGATTGAAGCGGAAGTGGCTAAGCACCCTGAGCACCAATACCAGTTCGTAAAGGGTAGTATCGCTGACCGTGAGCTCGTGAACAAATTGTTCGAAGAGAACAAATTCGACGTCGTCGTGACCCTGGCCGCGCAGGCTGGTGTGCGCTACAGCATCGAGAATCCCGATGTCTATATCGAGAGCAACATCATCGGCTTCTACAACATTCTGGAAGCTTGCCGCCACAATCCCGTGGAGCATCTGGTCTATGCGAGCAGCAGTAGCGTTTACGGTGGCAACAAGAAGGTGCCCTTCAGCACCGATGATCGCGTGGATAACCCCGTGAGCCTCTATGCTGCCACCAAGAAGAGCAACGAGCTGATGGCTCACTGCTACAGTAAACTCTACAACATCCCCAGCACCGGTTTGCGCTTCTTTACCGTTTACGGCCCCGCCGGCCGACCGGATATGGCGTACTTTGGTTTTACCAATAAACTGCTCAAGGGAGAGACCATCCAGATCTACAATTACGGCAACTGCCGCCGCGACTTCACCTACGTGGACGATATCGTGGAAGGCATTGTCCGTGTGATGAACAAAGCCCCGGAAAAGAAGACCGGTGAAGACGGTCTGCCTATCCCCCCGTACAAAGTGTACAACATCGGCGGCGGTCAGCCGGAAAATCTATTGGACTTTGTGAACATCCTCCAGGAGGAATTGCTCCGCGCAGGCGTCCTGCCGCAGGGCTACGACTTCGAGGCCCACAAGCAGTTGGTGCCGATGCAACCCGGCGATGTCCCGACGACTTTTGCTGATGCATCCGCGTTGGAGCGGGACTTTGGTTTTACGCCGAAGATTACATTACGGGAAGGACTGCGCCACTTTGCTGAATGGTACAAGAGCTATTGTGAAACAGTGAAAAACTGAATAGGAAGAATGAATATCCTAGTAACTGGGGCAAATGGTCAACTTGGAAACGCAATGCGAATTGCGGCCATCGGATCTAAGGAGAACTATTTCTTTACCAGTATTTCCGAACTGAGTGCCGAGGCTGCACGCTTGTTGAGTAGGTTGTCTGCAGGGAAGGCTTGCACGGAAACTTCGATACTTGATGTTACAAACCTGGAGGATATTCGGGACTTTGTCCGGGAGCACCATATCGAGGTTGTCGTCAACTGCGCGGCATATACGAATGTGGATGCTGCGGAGAGTGACATCGAGTCCGCGGAACGCCTGAATGCCAAAGCTCCGGAGAATCTGGCTTTAGTGATGAAGGAGGTCGGAGGCTTTTTATTCCACTTGAGCACGGACTATGTTTTCGGCAAGGAGTTGTACAACAAACCCTGCAGCGAAGATTTACAGGGAACTCCAGCTGGAGTATATGGCCGGACCAAGTTGCAAGGGGAACAAAATATTGAGGCTTCCGGGTGCAAGTATATCATCATCCGGACCGCGTGGCTTTACGGAGAGTTCGGAAAGAACTTCGTGAAAACCATGCTGAACCTGATTGCTTCCCGATCACAGATCAAGGTGGTTTTTGATCAAGTGGGGACACCGACTTATACTGGGGATCTGGCAGATGTAATCTTTCAGATCATTGAGAATAGGTGGTATGAAGGGCACACCGGGATATTCCACTACAGCAATGAGGGCGTGTGCTCGTGGTTTGATTTTACCAAGATGATTGCCTTGATGGCTGGGAATACGGATTGTGATATTCTCCCTTGCTACAGCGAGGAATATCCTTCCCCTGTCGATCGACCTGCTTATTCTGTTTTGGACAAGACCAAGATTAAAACCGTTTTCGGGATCACAATCCCCTATTGGACGGAGTCCTTGAGAGTTTGTATTCAACATTTGTTATCATAATGAGCGAAGAATTAGTTTATTTGCGTCCGATTGTCGAGCAAGATACGGATTTGATTGTAGGATGGCGTAATTCTGATTATGTCAGAGCTCACAGCTTGTCAAAAAAGCTGATCACGCCCGAATCGCATCTGAAACACTTCCGCGAGCATGTTCAGACGGGCCACTATAGGCAGTTTATAGTTGAGCGCTCAATTATGTCCGGCGTGGTCGTCTATCCTATTGCTACAGTCTATTTGAAGGATGTAGATATGGAGAATAAGCGTTGTGAACTGTGTGTGTTTACGAGTGCTGACCAGGAGTGGATCGAGGCGTGCCAGGTTGAGGGGATACGTCTCCTCATCAAGAAAGCTTTCGATGAGTTGGGCATGCATAAGGTTTACACCTATGTCTTCTGTAAGTTCCCGGAGGAAGTAAAGCTCTTGGAGAAAGCTGGTCTTCAAATAGAAGCGCGCCTCAATAACGAAGCGCGAGAGTTGGATGGGAGTTACTCGGACATTTTTAGGATGTCCATAACAAACGAATAAGATAATTGATTTCTATGGGAAAGTTCAAGTTTAACGAAACCCACATTGATGGCGTATATGTCATCGAACCGACTGTTTACGGTGATCACCGCGGCTATTTCATGGAAACCTATAATGCCGAGGAATTCAAGGCGGCCGGTTTGAATTACGATTTCGTGCAGGATAATCAATCCAGCTCCCGCAGGGGGGTTCTCCGTGGTCTCCATTTTCAAAAGACACATCCCCAGGCAAAATTGGTTCGCGTGCTTTCCGGTGAAGTCTTCGACGTGGCTGTCGATCTGCGGAAGAACAGCCCGACCTATGGGCAATGGGAAGGTGTTCTTCTCTCGGCCGAGAATAAAAAGCAGTTTATGATTCCTCGCGGTTTTGCTCATGGTTTCATCGTTGTCAGCGAAACGGCCGAGTTTGCGTATAAATGTGATGACTTCTATCATCCGGAGGATGAGGGCGGTCTCATCTACAATGACCCTCAGATTGGAATTGAGTGGCCGCAGGTCGGTGAGGTGATTCTCAGTGAAAAAGATCTGAAGAATCCGCTTCTGAAAGATACTAAAATCGAATTTTGAATAAAACAATAAAATATACACGTTATGTCTATTCAGGTATTAAAACCCAAATTTGAAATTGAGGAGTGTCTTGATGCGGTGCGGGAGTGTTTGGAAAAAGGTTGGACGGGAATGGGATTCAAAACCGTTCAGTTTGAAGAGGCTTGGAAACAGTATACAGGCCACAAGAACGCCTACTACATCAATTCCAATACGGTGGGTCTCCACCTGGCCGTAAAGATCCTTAAGATGCAGAACGGTTGGCAGGATGGAGATGAGATTATCTCCACGCCGATTACGTTCGTGTCCACTAACCACGCCATCCTTTACGAGAACCTTCACGTCACGTTTGCGGATGTAGACGATTACCTCTGTCTTGATCCCGTTGACGTGGAGAAGAAGATTACACCGAAGACCAGGGCCGTCATTTTCGTGGGCTACGGTGGCCGTGCCGGCCAACTGGACAAGGTGATCGACGTCTGCAAAAGGCACGGACTTAAGCTCATTCTGGACGCCGCTCACATGTCCGGCACGCGTGTCAACGGCGTCGTGCCCGGTACGTGGAATGGAGTCGACGTGGCCGTGTATTCTTATCAGGCGGTGAAGAACTTGCCTACCGGCGATAGCGGAATGATCTGCTTCGCGGATGAGAAGAACGATAAATTGGCTCGCCAGTTGGCTTGGCTAGGTATCAACAAGGATACCTATGCCCGCTCCAACAAGGGTACCTATGCATGGAAGTACGATGTGGACTATGTCGGCTATAAGTACAACGGAAACGCCATTATGGCCGCTATCGGCCTGGTCCAGCTGAAGTATCTGGATCGGGACAATGCCCGTCGCCGGGAGATCGTTGCCATGTATGATAAGGCATTTGAGAACAATCCCAAGATCAAGATTGTCAAGGCCCCGCATGCCGACGAGTGCTCGTTCCATATCTATGAGCTGATCGTCCCGGACCGCGAGGGCCTTCTGGGTGAGCTTGCTAAGAATGATATTTACGGTGGTGTCCACTACCGGGACAATACCGAGTACAGTATGTACACCTATGCCAAGGGGACCTGCC
>JAFZPY010000100.1 GCA_017552475.1 Bacteroidales bacterium
AATAGAACTTTCCGCGCTCAGGTTCTACCGTGCCTGTATGGCCCAGGATCTGTTCTTCGAGACCGTAGAACTTGTTGCTGATGACGGAGGCGTAGGTCATCTGGCGTCCGTCCTCGAACTCGTAGATACAATGAACATTATCGTAAACCTCGCGGCCGTCCTTCCAGAAAGTGATGGCTCCGGTTCCCATGACACGCGTGGGCAGTTTGCCCAGCGCCCACGTGCCCACTTGCAGCTGGTGGCAGGCCAGCTCGGTCATCAGTCCCTTGGACGATTCCTTGTACAGTCGCCAGTTAATCAGGCGCTCCAGCTCCGGCGAGGGCACTTCGCGCCGCCAGTCGCCATTGCGGTTCCAGTAGGCGTGAATGGCAGCAATCTCACCGAAGAGTCCCTGATGCACCATTTCCATGACCTGGATGTATCGGGGGTCGAAGAGACGCTGCTGGCCGGTGAAGAACACCTTGCCCGTCTCCTGGTGGCGGCGGTAGAGGGCCAGCGTCTCTTCCATCGTATAGGCGATGGCCTTTTCACAATAGACGTGCTTGCCTGCATCGAAGGCATCCATTGCTATCTGGTAGTGCGTATTCAGCGGGGTGGCGATGACCACTCCATCAATGGACTTGTCCTCCAGGAGCTGGCGGTAGTCGTGGTAGGTCTTGGCCGTAGGCACGATTTTCTGCGCCTCGTCCAACGAGGGTTGATAGATATCTGCAAGTGCGACCACCTCGCACTTAGGATTCTCTGCCAGGAAACTGAGGAGAAAGCGTCCGCGGGAGCCCGGGCCAATCATCCCGATGCGGCAGCGCTCGCGGGCACTGTCTTCTGACGAGGCAAAGGTGGAGAGCCACGGGCTGGTGGCGGCGAGACTCGTGGCGCCCATCAGCCCCAGGTTTTTGAGAAAAAGACGTCGGTTCATTGTATTTTTTGACTAATTTGGGCACAAAGTTATCAAAAATAAAGAAGATTCCTATGCAATTCAGCGTCAAAAAAGGATATTTTTGAATCAATATGCATTTTTCCCCCTAAAAGTAGGCTGGAGAGGACATTTTGAACCTACGAAATGTTGCTCCAGTCGATGTCATTTTTGTTCAATTCGCGCAGTCGAGCCCACATAAGCGCATTTTCCGGCAAGGACTGTGTCGGGTCTTCATCCAGAATCTGATTCGCGGTGTCACGTGCCAACTGCACCAACTGTCCGTCTCGGGCGAGATTGGCGATATGAAGGTCGAACGCCACCCCGCTCTGCTGCGTACCTTCGAGGTCGCCGGGGCCGCGGACCTTCAGGTCGGCCTCTGCAATCTCGAATCCGTCGCAGGTCTCGCACATACTATCGATGCGCTGGTTGGTTTCCTTCGCCAGTTCGTACTTCGTCACGAGGATGCAGGAGCTCTGCTCGGCTCCGCGACCCACGCGGCCACGCAGCTGATGCAGTTGGGCCAGTCCGAAGCGCTCCGCGTTCTGAATCACCATTACGGAAGCATTCGGCACGTTCACGCCTACCTCAATCACCGTCGTGGCCACCAGAATCTGCGTCTCACCGCGCACAAAGCGTGCCATCTCGGCATCCTTGTCGGCAGGCTTCATCTGGCCGTGAACTTTGGAAATACGCAGGTCGGGGAAGACCTCACAGAGCTGGGCGAAGCCGTTTTCGAGGTCTTGCATATCGCTCTTCTCGCTCTCCTTGATGAGTGGGTAGACGACGTACACTTGCCGGCCTTTCAGTACCTCGCGGCGGATTCCCCGGTAGAGGGCTTCGGGTTTCTCTGTCCAGAAGTGGCGGGTCTCTATGGGCTTTCGGCCGGGGGGCAGTTCATCAATAATACTGACGTCAAGGTCGCCGTAGAGTGTCATAGCCAACGTGCGTGGGATAGGAGTCGCGGTCATGACGAGGACGTGGGGAGGGATCTCGGCGGGAAAACCTCCGGGCACACTATTCGAGGCAGGGGTGCTCTTCTTCCAGAGGCGGGCGCGCTGGGCGACGCCGAATCGGTGCTGTTCATCGATGACGACCAGCCCCAAGCGGCGGAACTCAACCGTGTCTTCCAGCACGGCATGGGTGCCGATGAGGATTTGCACCTCGCCCGTGCGCGTTCCTTCTAAAATAGGTGTTCGTTTCTTCTTGCCCTTGACGTTGCCGGTCAGCAGTTCCACCCGGACAGGCATGTCCTTCAGGAACTCGCGGCAGGTGGCGAGGTGCTGTTCTGCCAGAATCTCCGTGGGTGCCATCAGGCAGGCCTGATAGCCGTTGCCCAGTGCGATGAGCATCAGCAGGAGCGCCACCAGCGTTTTGCCACTGCCCACGTCGCCTTGCAGCAGACGGTTCATCTGCCGACCGGATTTCATGTCGCTCCACATCTCACGGACAACCCGTTTCTGGGCGCCCGTCAGAGGAAACGGAAGATAGTTGGTATAGAACGTGTTGAAGTAAAAGCCGACCGTGGAAAACACATACCCGCGGACTTGCTGCTGTCTTAGCCGGGCGAAGCGCAACAGGTTCAGCTGGATGAAGAACAGTTCCTCGAACTTCTGTCGGTAGGTAGCGCGACGTAGTGCTTCGGCACTTTCGGGATAGTGCAAATCATGCAGCGACTGTCCGAGAGGCACCAGGACAAGCTGCCGGATAAGACTGGCAGGAAGGGTTTCCGGAAAGTTTCCGACACCACCGGCAGGGAATATTTTAGCAATCAGCGTACTGGTCAGCCGCTCCATTGCGCGGCTGTTCAGCCCGGCCTTCTTCATCTTGTCCGTCGTGTTGTAATACGGTTGCATCCCCATCGTTCCTAACTGAAGGCTCTCAGCATCGTCCATATCCGGATGGGGGATGTTGATACGTCCGTTGAAGACTCCCGGTCGTCCGAAGACGATGTATTTCCTGCCGATGAGGTAGTTCTTCTTTATCCACTTGAAGGAGCCAGACTGGAACCAGACCAAGTCCACGAGACCGCGTCCATCGGTGAAGTGAGCCAGCAGCCGGCGTTTGCGCCCTTGTCCTTCTTCCTCGAAGCTGAGGATTTCGCCCATAATCTGGACAAAGGGCATATCGGCTGTCAGCTCGTGGATATAGTAGAGCCGTGTGCGGTCGATATGCTTATAGGGGAAGTAGTACAGGAGGTCGCGGAACGTCGCGATTCCGAGTTCCGATTCCAGCACCTTAGCCCGCAGCGGGCCTACGCCAGGCAGATAGGTTATGGGAGTGGAAAGGTCGATAGCAAGCTGCTTTTTGCCTGCAAAAATACAATGAAAAATCTGACTTCTTTTCGCGCCGGGTTCTTTATTAACGATGATTAACAGAAAAGTGAGCTGTCAGTTGGATAATAAGATGTATTTTTGCGCCGGAAACAACAATCCGACGAGCCATGACCCTCCGCACAAGTCTCTTCCTCCTCCTTAAGGGGTCGCCCAGCGGGCGGCGAATAAAATAGCTCCCGCTATCCTCACGGACGGCGGGAACTCCTCACTAACTAAAAAAC
>JAFZPY010000101.1 GCA_017552475.1 Bacteroidales bacterium
CTTTGGACGAGCCCGCCAGGCCCCTCGCAACCTCCGACACGGTGCCGGCGCCGCCCACGGCGACGACCACCTCCGCGTCGGTCTTCCCCGCCAGGGCCGTGGCGTGCCCTGCATGCGTCGTATACACGACGTCAGGCTTGCCGAGGATTTCCCCGGCAAGCCTGACAATGTTTTGTTTATCTTTTCCCCCGGCGACGGGGTTGACGATCAGTAGAATTCTGCCCATATATCGGGCAAAGTTACAATATTTTTAGAACTTGTAGTTCACACCCACGCCGAGAAGGAGGCTGTTGCGATAGTAAGTGTCTGTTCCGGGCACCTTGAGGCTGGCGGCGAGGTTGGAGACAACGGCTTCAGGCAGGCCGGCGGATGACAGGGTACGGGCGAGTGATGCTCCTATATTGTTGTAATCCTCCATTGTCTTGGTGTTGTGACGGTAGAAGGATTTGAACACAGACACATCGAAAGAAAGACGGTCGCTGAGGTTGATGCGGGTGCCGACGCCGACGGTGCTGGATTTGGTGGTGAAGGACATGTCGGAGTTGTAGGCATCGTTCTCACCGAGGTCGAAGATGTGGTTCTGCACACCTGTGCTGACGGTGAACATACGGTTGATGTCATATTCCACGCCGAAATTGACCTCGAAGGGATTGTGGCCGAGAAGGCTTGTCTTGTCATCGGCTCCGGTGAGGGAGTTGTAGACCTTGGCGCTCTTGTCGAAGTACTGGTTGTAGTCGAACTGGACGCGTAGGGCGGGGATGATTGAATACTGCACGCCCATTGCAAGCATGGCGGGGATGTCTCCCCTCATGTGACCGCCGTCGGCGTATTGGGCGAGACCCGCATCGCTGGCGGTCTCGTTGGTGAGATTGACCTTGGCGCGGAACTCGTAGCGGGCCGCGAAGTTGAACTTGCCGGTGCGGTAGTCTACGCTGATGACGGGAACGACTGTGAAGTCGGTCTGCTTGCAGTCAAGGTGACGGTCTGCGGTAAGAGCCGCGGCCCTTTCCTCACCGACAAGCGGCGAGATTACGGCTGAAGCGGGCACGAGTCCGGCTGCAGTCATGAGTTTGAAGTCAGTAATATCAGCATTGTAGGAATTATTGACATACACGCCCCTGAGGCCTGCGGCGACGCTAAGGTTGTCATTGATGCGATAGCCGAGGTTGAGCTGGCCGGAATAGTAGTACTGTGCTCCGGTGATGCCCATATCCACGCTGTAGCCTGTCGCGGTGCCTTCACCGGCAACGGCATTGATGATGGCGGGGAACATGGCGAACTGGCCCTCGAATGAGCCGAGGCCATCCTCAAAGGGAGCCTTGCCACCACCTCCTATGACTCCGAAGTGGAAGGAGCCGAAGAAGCGGTCGTGGTTGTACGACAGGTCAAGAGTGGGGAGAATAGGAACGATTGTCGTTGCCTTGTAGGTCTTGGCGCTGCTGCCTGGATTGTTGACATTGTATGCGAAAGGAGCGAAAGTGGAGGTCACTTCCCTCTCCTGGCGGGCATACTGGTAGCCGAAGCTGAGCTGGAAGCCGTCTTCGAGGAAGCCGACGCCGGCGGGATTGAAATATGCGCCATTGACTGATATGACCGAATTCTGTGCGGGCTGACGGAGGAGAGATACGCTCTGATTGGTATTTGTCAGAAGGCCTCCGGCGAGTGCGGGGACAGACGCAAGTGTGGCAGCGGCTGTCAGGAATAGGTTTGTCTTTTTCATCTTCATTTTTTGTAAAAACGGCGCAAAGATAGCATCCTATTTCCCAAATCAGCAACTTCATTCGACCTTTTGACACTAAAACCTAAATTCCTGTCCACTTATTCGCAAAATAACCACCTTTCTTTCGCCTATCGGAAATTTACCGTGAGCCCGGAGCGGAGGGTGAGGCCGGGCTGGGGGATGTCGCCGTGGTCGTACCAGGGGCGGTCAAGGAGGTTGTCAGCTTCGGCGAAGAGGAGGAGACCGGGGAGTTTTGAGATATTGCCTGTCCAGGTGATACGGGCGGAAATCAGGGTGTAGGGCTTGTAAGAGCCGGTGCGGTCGTGATAGCGGACAGAGAGACTGGCTCCGATATCCATCGGGAGACCGAGATCCGCCTGCGCGATAAGTTTGTGCCGGAGGTATTCGAGGGCGTAGGCGGACTGGATGTTGGAAGGGATGTCTTTGTCCTGCGAGATGTGGGAGTAGGCTATGTATATGTCGCGGAGGATGAAGGTGCGGTCAAAGAGCGATGGCATGTCCAGACGGAGTGAGGCCTCCTGACCAAAAGCGTTGATGACGGTATAATTAACTGATTGCCAGACAGGCTCGTCGTCATTGAGGTCACGTATCCAGTCTATCATGTCGGTGCCGTGGTGGTAGTAGGCGGTGGCGATGAGGCGAATTCCCCGGGGCATCCATTTGATTCCGGCTTCGCAGGATTGCATTTTTTCGGGACGCAGGTTTTTGTCAGCCTTGTGCCCGCCGACGGAGTAGTAAAGGTCGGTAAATGTGGGCATTCGAAGAGAAGAATTCAGGGAGGCGTAAAGTTTAATGTCGCCGGCGAGGCGGAAACTGGCATCGAGGCCGGGGTAGAAGCTGACACCGCGTATCCCGGTGTTATGCGCCACATGCAGGCCACCGGAAACAGTCAGTCGCGGAAGAAGGACGCTGTGCTCGACATAACCGCCGAGTTGAGCGCGGTTGAGACCGACGACATAGTGACCATGGGGGTGCGACAACGGATCGCCAAGATTGGTGCTGACTATGCCTTCGTGGCGGAATTCTGCGCCTACAGCCGTTTTGCCAAGCGCGGTATTGAAGTATGTTCCGACATTGGCGCCGAGCGTGTTGGTATTGTGATAATTGAACGGGACGACGGACGGATCGCCGCGAAAGAGTTCGAAGCGGTCGTGTCCCGAATTCCACCAGAGGTTCGCTTTCAGGTGAATATCTCCTTTGGACTCAGCGCTCAAGGCAGTGTATGTCTTGAGGGTATGTTCGAACTGGTCGTCATATTTGGAGCTGTAGAAGGTATTGGAGCCGAAATTACGGGCGCTGATACCGGCATGCCAGCCGAAGCAGAATACAGGAAAGTCAACTCGTCCCTGCCAGAAAGCACGGCCGGCATTGTAGTCAGAGCTCAGAGAGCCGGATGAGGTACGTGTATAGCCGTCGGAGCGAGCTCCTGAGGCCGAAACACGGGACGCAAAGCGTCCACGTGAGCCGCCATATGCGGCTCCGGCTCCGAGATAACCGAAGGAGCCGCCCTCCACGAAGCCATATCCGCCGGATCTGTCTTTTGTGACTATGTTGATAGCTCCGACAAGTGATGATGTGCCATACACGCGTGCTGCCGGACCTTCAAGGACTTCAATTCGGTCGATTTCCCGAGGGTCCACAGGCAGGTCTACGGCATTGTGACCGGTCTGGGGATCACAGATATTCACCCCGTTGAGAAGAATGGCGACCTGATCGAACGTACCGCCGCGCATGCTTACGTCTGTCTGCATGCCGGCGACACCTCTCTGACGGACATCCACTCCGACAGAGAATTTCAAAATATCGTTGATAGTCTGGGCAGGAAGTTTCGACACCGCAACGCTGTCGAGGACCGTCACCATTCGGGCTGACTGTCCGAGAGACATCGGGATACGGGTACCCGTGACCATAACACTTTCAAGGGTGTCTATCTGCTGTGCCTGAAGAGACACGCCCATCACAAATGGGACGGCAAGGAGGAAAATCCTTTTCATAGAAGCATAAAAAAACCTCCAGGCTTATAAAGCCTGAAGGTCAAATTTTGAAGGTGGAGGTAGACGGAGTCGAACCGACGACCCCCTGCTTGCAAAGCAGGTGCTCTAGCCAACTGAGCTATACCCCCTTTGGTTTTGGTAGGCCCTGGCAGAGTTGAACTGCCGACCTCTACATTATCAGTGTAGCGCTCTAACCAACTGAGCTAAGAGCCTGTATAATAATGAAAGACAATTAACAATAAGAAAAGCTTCAGTCAATGGAGAAGCTCCAAAAAGGAGGTGTTCCAGCCACACC
>JAFZPY010000102.1 GCA_017552475.1 Bacteroidales bacterium
CAAGTAGATGCAAAATATAAATAGATTCCTGCTATCTTTATTCGCGCTACTTTTCGCTGCTGGTCTGGATGCGAAAATCATCCTGCCGCCGGTAATGGGCGACAACATGGTGCTCCAGCAGCAGACATCTGCCGCCGTCTTCGGCAAGGCAGATCCCGGCAAGAGAGTCACTGTGAGGACTTCCTGGAACCGGAAAAAGGTGAGAACTGTGGCGGATTCGCAAACCGGTAAGTGGCTGGTGTATGTGCAGACACCTGAAGCGGGCGGACCATATGAGATTACGATTTCTGATGGCGAAGAAGTAGTTCTTCATGATATCCTGATCGGCGAGGTGTGGTTTGCATCAGGCCAGTCGAATATGGAGATGCCCATGAAGGGCTATCCCTCACAGCCGGTGAATGATGGTACAAAGTACATTGTAAGTGCCAAGGCGTCACGCCCTATCCGAATCTGTAATATCGAAAGGCGGTCTTCCGAGACCGTACAGGACAGTTGTGCGGGCTGTTGGAATAAAAATACTCCAAATGTTGTTGCAGAGACAAGTGCAACAGCATATTTCTTTGCGGAGGCCCTACAGAATTCACTGGATATACCCGTGGGAATCATTGTAAGTTCATGGGGAGGTAGCAGCATTGAGGCTTGGATTAAGCGCGAAGTGTTTGAGGAGGAGTATCCACAGATTGATTTGGGGCATCTGGATGGCCAGCGTCCCGTCAGTAGCCTGCATAAGGAACCGTGTCTGCTCTACAACGGGCAGGTGGCACCGCTTGTTCCTTTTACGTTCAAGGGGATAATCTGGTATCAGGGCGAGACCAACCGCGGCCGTGCCGATGAATACATCCTTCTCCAGCGTTCCTATGTGAAGATGATGCGGGAAGTTTTCCGGGTACCGGACGCATCCTTCTACTGTGTCCAGATTGCTCCATATCCTTATAATAATGCCCGCAAGACGCGCAATGGCTATTTTTGCGAAGCGCAGCAGAAGTCGGTGGAGGGCCTCGGGCATGCAGGGTACGTTACTACGGTGGATATAGGAGAATACGGCACCATCCATCCCTGCCGCAAGCAGGAAGTGGGACAACGCCTGGCGTGGCTGGCTCTTCAGAACGACTATGGGATGGATGCGATTGAGGCTGTCGCTCCCAAATACAAGGGAGTAGAGTTCCGTGAAGGGAAAGGATTTGTCGAAATGGTAGTTGGCAGTGGAGGACTCTCCCCGATGAGGGTTGAGATTCCCGGCTTTGAAATAGCCGGTCCCGACCATAAGTTTGTTCCTGCCATGGCAATGCGCGATTCCAGAAACAAACGCGTGGTAGTTGTCTGGAGCGATGCCGTCCCTGAACCTGTTGCGATCCGCTATTGCTGGCGCAACTGGTGCGAGGGCGGTCTCTACAACAACTTCGGCATCCCCGCCGGTCCTTTCCGTACAGACGACTGGCCTATGAATTCCGCAGATTGGGAGGAGTAGAATGAAGGACGTTATAAGAATAATCTCATTGATCTGCAGCCTCGCCTTGGCGTGTGCATGCGAGACGGATAACCCCCAGCAGGAGGGTGGCTACAAGTACGAAGCCGTCTTCATCGGGGATTCTATTACCGCCAATTGGGTAAGGAAGGACAGGGGGCATCCGGATTTCTTTAAGGATCATAATTACCTGGGCATGGGGTATTCCGGGAAAACGACCGGCTACCTGAAACAGCTTTTCAAGGCATCTGTAATTGACAAGCATCCGAGACAGGTCGTGATTTTAGGAGGCACCAACGACATTGCACAGAATGACGGCCGTTATGTGCCGGTTGAGGAGATTCGTGACAATATCGCCACAATGGCAGAAGAAGCCGCCGGCAAGGGCATTCGTGTGGTGCTATGCTCGGTCACTCCAAGTAAGAAATTCAGTTGGGCTTCATCTGTCTCTCACCCGGAAACGACTATTATCGAGCTTAATAAGCTGATCAAAGCGCTTGCTGATGAGAAGGGATACGCCTATGCCGACTATCATTCGGCTTTGGCCGATGCCGACGGCGGCCTGCCATCGACCTTGTCCTCAGATGGGACACATCCCAATAAGGATGCCTACACCATCATGGAGGGCGTTATACTGCCTATCCTCCAAGAAGTTAATGAATAATAATATGAAAAAAATCATTACATCCTGCGTGGCTCTGCTCCTTGTGAGCATGAACCTGTGGGCTCAGATTGTCGTGTCGCCCGATGATGCCATCGGCCCCGTCAAAAGAATGAATGCCGTCAATAACGGCCCGCGTATCAATAACGCCGAGCAGGTTTATACCGGCACGACCGGGTATTTCCGGGCGGCCAATGTGGGCTATTCCCGCAACCATGATGCGGCGGGATACGGCGCCTACGGCGAGCATGTGGTGGATATCTCCATCATCTTCCCGGACTTCTCCAAGAATCCGAATAAGCCTGAATCCTATGACTTCACACTCACTGACCGTTATGTAAAGAGCATCCAGGATGCGGGTGTGGAGGTGTTCTACCGCCTCGGGCAGAGCATCGAGAACCAGCCGCTCAAGAAGTATAACATCTATCCTCCCAAGGACAACAAGAAGTGGGCGCAGATCTGCGAGCACATCATCCGTCATTACAATGAGGGCTGGGCCGACGGCTTCCACTTCAACATACAGTACTGGGAAATCTGGAACGAGCCCAACCTCGAGTGGGACAACGACAAGTGGAAGGTGGATCCGCGCTGCTGGGCCGGCTCTCCTGAAGAGTTCTACGACTTCTTCGAGGTGGCGGTGAAGCACCTCAAGGGGTGTTTCCCGAACCTGCGGATCGGCGGTCCGGCGATGTCCGGCACCGATCCGGGCGTCAGGACCGTTCCGGTCTGGTACGAGCGGATTCTCTCCGAGATGCGGCGCCGGAATGTCCCGCTGGACTTCTTTGCCTGGCACATTTACGAGAATGATCCTACGATTTATACGGATTATTCCTATCAGGTCCGCGCCCTTCTGGACAAGTACGGCTACAAAGATACCGAATCCTTCCTGAACGAATGGGGCTTCATAAAAAGCTGGACGGACGATTATCCCTACTCGATCCGCGAAATGGCCTCCCATAAAGGCGGCGCCTTTGTATGCGCCTCGATGCAGGAAGGGCAGAACAGCCCTACGGATATGATGATGTATTATGTCTGGACCCCTGGCGCCAATTTCAACGGACTGTTCAACCGGCTGAGCGACACTCCTATCTGGAGCTACTGGGCCCTGTATGCCTGGGGTAAACTCAAGACGCTGGGGACGCAGGTCAAGGCTTCCTGCGACATTCCCGACGTCCGCGTGACCGCCGCCCGTGACGCCGACGGCCACCTCGGCATCCTCGTGAGCCGCTACGTGATGGACGACAACATCACGGCCGTCAAGGACGTAACAGTTC
>JAFZPY010000103.1 GCA_017552475.1 Bacteroidales bacterium
GGGAGAAGCCTGTGTGATGGCTGAATGTGCAGATTCTTGCGCTTCCGGCTCCTATTTCCACGCAGTCGTCTTCTGTAAAGGGCGCGCCGCTTATAATGCGCGATACGGCGTTGGTGACGGATACGGGATTGTAGAGGGTGCCGAAGGGATTGGTCATGCAGTCAAAGCCTGCCGACTCAAGAAATGCCCCGACGTTGTCGGCAAAGCAGCTGCCGAGCACCATGATGCGCGAATCGTGCGTAATCTGGACGGTGCCCGGAGCGATGTCGATATTGGTCTGGAGCTTAAGCATTTATTTGGAGAAAACTAATGCGTGGTCGCGGGCAAGGGCGGGTGCTGCTATGCGTTCGGGAATGAATTTCCAGCTGCCTATGACGGCGGGGTCGGAGAATGTGTCGTGGCCGACGGTGCCGTGTGTGCGGAAGTAGGTGTCGACGGCGTCGCGGTAGTAACCGCCGCGGAAGACGATGCGGCCAAGGAGTTCATCGTATGATAGACCCGTGCCCTGCTGGAGCTGACGGCCGGAAGAGCGATATGAGGTCATGACGACGTTGTATTTGCGCTCAGGCTCAAATGCTGCTCCGGAGGCCATGGAAGTGATATTGACGCGGCTTCCAAAGGGCTTGGTGACGTCGACGGTGTAGTGGATGCCGGCGGCGGAGTCGAAGTTGTATGAACGGTTGACAAAGCTCCAGCGGGTGGTGTTGAAGCGTTTGTCGGCGGCATTTGTGATGAGGAGGACGTTGCCGTTGCCATTGTAGGTCTGGATCCAGTCGTTGTAGGAGGATTCGATGTAGTCTTTGATCTCGCTGCCTTTGAGTGAGAGGACATACATTTGGTTTTCGTAGGGGTAGATGGTGAAGAGGTCTTCGTAGATGACGGTGCCGGGGGCGACGTTGCCGTCAAATGTCAGGGGTGCTGCGAAGGAGATGTCTGCGCCGCTCTGTTCGAGACCGATGGTGTGGATGAGGTTGAGGTAGTCGCATTGTCCCGTGTAGGCGTCGCGGGTGACAAGGGGAGTGGTGAGGGTACCGATGACGGTGTTGGAGAATTCCTTGACTTTCAGGTAGTCAGGGTGGTATTTGGCCACTATTTCGGCTTTGACGTTGTGCTCGTTGACGGGGATGTTGTTGACTGTGAAGGTGCGGGAGACGATTTTGCCGCCTTTGACTTCGACGTCGAGGGTGCCATAGCCGAGGTAGCGGCAGTGACTGCCGGAGTTGATGAGGGCCATGGTATCGTTTTGCGTGGTGAACGGACGATGGTCGTGTGAGCAGACGACGAAATCAACGCCGCTGACATTGCGGAAGACATCGAGCCCTTCGGCTTCGAGGACGGTGCCGTCGCCGTTGCCGGTGGCACTGTGCATGGCGACGATGACGACATCGGGCTTCTCTTTGGAGCGTACCATGTCAACATCCTGCTGGACGTGGTCCATGATGGGGTCGAAGTGCATGCCGGACCAGATTTTCTCGTCGAGCCAGGCGCGGATGTTGGCGTTGGTGTAGCCGAGGACAGCCACTTTGAGGCCGGCGCGACGGAATGTGGTGTATAGAGGGAAGTAGGTCTCGCCGTTGTCGTTGCGGATGGCGTTGCCGGCGAGGAGGGGCACGCCTGCGGACTTCATTTCGCCGAAGACGCGGTCGTAGACGGGGTGGCCGGTCTCGACGTCATGGTTGCCCCATGCGAGGGCGTCGTAGTCCATGTCGTCGACTATGCGGGAGTAGACATGGGTGACCGTGGTGTCGACGTAGTTGAAATAGTAGGCTGCGTTGTCGCCCTGGAGGCAGTCGCCGGCGTCGACGAGGACCACGTTGGAGGCGTCCTCGGCGGAGCGGACGCTGTCAACGAGCTGCGCTATTGCCATGAGTGATTTTTTGACTCCGCCGTCGACATATGTGGAGTCAAAGAAGCGGCCGTGAACGTCGTTGGTTGTGAGGAGGACAAGCCTGTGATGGCCGTCTTTGGGGGCGTTGTTGCAGGATGAAAGGGTGGTGAGGGCTGCAACTATTGCCGTAAGGATGATAGTTGTTTGTCTCATGATTGTCTAGTATACCAGATTGCTGCTTTTGCGGATGGCGCGGTTGAGGTCGAAGATGAGGCCCATTTTCTGCTGCCAGCCGATGTAGGATTCGTTGAAATGAAAGATGACGCTGAGGTCGAAGTGCACAAAGTCTCCGATTTTGGGGCGCCAGTAGGCTTCGAGCCTGTTGTAGACTGCAGGATGGTCGTCACCGTTGGTGCGGATCTGCCACATGGAGTCGCCGAGATAGAGGTTGCCTGCGTAGGGAGAGCCTTCGGGGGAGAGAGCTTTGTAGTATGGCATCATGTTTTCGCCGTAGTAGAGTTCGTTGCGGATGCCGATTTCGCGATAGCGGACTTCGCTTATGAAGTCCCAGCCATGGGGCGTTTTGTGCTCTTCGAAGCGACGGTCCCGTTGATAGGAAACTACGGGACCGGCGGTAAGTGAAAGTCGCTGCAGGCCAAGGTTGTGGCCGAAGTCGATTTCGATGAAGGGATTGAATTTTATGTCATCGACCACTCCGATGGCGTTTGCTGAGTTGGCGTAGTGCTGGAGGTAGCCCTGCCAGCCGGCTTTGAGCCATTTGGAGGGGAATATCCATGATTCACCATAGGTGAAGAACATGAAGCGCTCGCGGCGGTCGGTGCCGTATTTGCCCATCCAGTCCATGCCGATTTCGTAGTAGGAGCGTGGACGTTCGAGTTTGAGGAGGACACCGTCGAAGTTGTTGTCGTAGAACCGGACGGAGTCGGAGTAGAAGAGGTTGGTGTATTTGCCTTTGGACATGTGGCGGGGGTAGACGCCGGCGACGAAGGAAAAGTCTGAGTTGCCGGTTTTCTTTTCGGCAATGTAGAAAAGGGTGATTTCGCGGAAGATGTCCCAGTTTTCCAGATCATCGTCGGCTTCGGCTCCGGTACGGGTGGGGTTGTTGCCAAGGTCCTTGAGGAGGTCAATGCCCATGAGGATGTTGTGTTTCAGTCCGTTGGGCTGTTCGATGAGGATTCCGCCGTATGGGGTGATGCGGGCTGCTGCATCGGTGCCGGATTTGGCGTAGCTGTTGTCGCTGCTGTCAAATTCGCGGTTGTCGAGATGCCAGTCGAAGTGGAGATTGTAATCCACCTTGAGCCGATTTTGGGCGGATGCGCCGATGCTGAGCATGATTGCCGCGGCAGCGATTATGAGTCGGTGGATTGTCATTGTTTATCGTTGATTTGCTGAGAGTCCTGATTGGAGGAATGATTTGAATGCCTCTATGTCAAGATTGTAGCCGCGCACAGGGACGAGCTGGGTGCCGTCGGGGGAGAGGATGGTGTAGTTGGGCTGGGCGTTGACTCCGAAGCGGGTGCGGGCGATGTAGGAGTTTTTGCGCCCTAGTTCTTTGAGAACCTTGCCGCTGTCGGTGGTGAGCCAGTCGGATTGGTCGAGGCTGGATTTATCGTCGGTGTAGAGGGCCAGGATGACGAAATCGTTGCGCAACATGTCGAGGATTGCGGGATCGCTCCAGACGCGAGCTTCCATCTCGCGGCAGTTCACGCAGCCGTGGCCGGTGATGTCGACGAAGACGGGTTTGCCGGTCTTCTGCGCTTCTTCGAGGGCTTCTTCGAGGGTGAAGTAACCGTTCAGGCCGTGAGGAAGTGTGAGGCCGTATCGGTTGGGGTTTTGAGGTGCCGCTGATGTGGAAGCTTCCTGTGCATTGAGTATGAAATCCTGGGTGGAGATTGGAGGAAGATAGCCAGAGAGGGCTTTGAGAGGCGCTCCGAACATGCCGGGTACCATGTAGACTACGAAAGAGAATGTCGCGATGGCGAGTGAGAGGCGGAGTACACCGATGTGCTCGACTTTCTCGTCATGCGCAAAGCGTATTTTGCCGAGGAGGTAGAGGCCGAGAAGGCTGAAGACTACAATCCATATGGCAAGGTAGATTTCGCGGTCGAGGATGCCCCAATGGTATGTCTGGTCTGCGACGCTGAGGAATTTGAGACCAAGTGCGACCTCAATGAAGCCGAGAACGACCTTGACGCTGGAGAGCCAGCTGCCGCTTTTCATCTTCTTGAGAAGCGAGGGGAAGAGGGCAAGGATGGTGAAGGGGAGGGCGAAGGCTACCGAGAAGGCCAGCATGGTGACCATGGGGGTCCAGAATTCGCCCTGGGTGGATTTGATCAGCACGGAGCCTACGATGGGGCCGGTGCAGGAGAATGATACCAGTACGAGGGTGAGAGCCATGAAGAAGACACCGCCGAGGCCTTTGCGGTCGGAGTTGGCGTCAGCTTTGTTGGACCATGATGAGGGGAGTGTGATCTCGAAGGCTCCGAAGAAGGAGGCTGCAAACACCATGAATACGATGAAGAAGATGATGTTCGGGAGCCAGTGGGTAGCTAGCCAGTTGAAGATGTCGGCTGTGACCGCATCGCCTCCGAGTAGCCAGGTCAGCAGTATAATGACCGAAATGGGCACTGTGTACAGCAAGACGATGAAGAGTCCGTACATTGATGCCTTGAATCGTCCTGCGGCCGGGGAACCGGAGCTTTTCATGAAGAATGATACTGTCATCGGCACCATGGGGAAGACGCATGGGGTCAGGAGCATGGCGAAGCCCCAGAGGATGGCTTCGATAATCAGTGTCAGGAGTGAACCGTCTTTTGCGCCGCTCTCCGGGTCGGATATGCTGGTCTGATGTTCTGCGACGACAGTCTCTGACGTGACGGTGATTTCGAAGGGCCATTCTTCAGGCATCCTGCACTGTTCGGCGTCGCATGCCTGCCATACCATGACGCCCTTGAGGGTGGCAGGGGAGGCTGTGAGCCTTATGTCCTGTGCGAAAGAAGTGATGCCGTCGAAGCCTTTTTCGCCCTTGAAAGTCTTGGGCGTGCCGAGGGAGCGGAGACTTCCGACAAGTTCGGCACCTTCGATGGCGGAGAACTCCACAAATACCGGATTGAATTCGTGATCAACGTCGTAGACATGGAAGCCGTCTTCAATGTCGGCGGTGAAGGTGATGGTCGCTGATGCGTCAGCACCATTGGAAGCCTTTACAGTCCATGTCGCTGTGGCTTTGGGTTGAGCCAAAGCGGCAATGCCCATAGAAAGCATTGCCACTGAGATTAATATGAGTCTATAGATTTTATTTAGCATAAGCAACTGATCTTGTCTCACGGATAACGGTGATTTTAACCTGTCCGGGATAGGTCATCTCATCCTGGATCTTCTGTACGATGTCGGAAGAAAGACTGATAGCCTGCTCGTCGGTGACCTGCTCGGCTCCGACGATGACGCGGAGCTCGCGGCCGGCCTGGATGGCGTAGGACTTGGTCACGCCGGGATAGGCCTGGGCGAGGTCTTCCATGCCTTTGAGACGCTTGATGTATGATTCGATGACTTCACGGCGTGCTCCGGGACGTGCACCGGAGATTGCGTCGCCGACCATGACGATGGGGGAGATGAGCGACGTCATCTCTATTTCTTCATGGTGGGCGCCGATGGCGTTGCATATTTCAGGCTTCTCCTTGTACTGCTCTGCGAGTTTCATACCGAGGAGAGCATGAGGCATGTCAGGCTCTTCTTCGGACACTTTGCCGATATCGTGGAGAAGTCCGGCGCGTTTGGCGACTTTGGGATTGAGGCCAAGCTCGGATGCCATGATGGCGCAGATGTTGGCCACCTCGCGGGAGTGCTGCAGGAGGTTTTGTCCGTAAGAAGAACGGTATTTCATACGGCCGATCATGCGCACGAGTTCCATGCTCATGCCGTGGATGCCGAGGTCGATGCAGGTACGTTTACCGGTCTCAAGAATCTCTTCTTCGAGCTGTTTCTGCACTTTGGAGACAACTTCCTCGATACGGGCGGGGTGGATACGGCCGTCGACTACGAGCTGGTGGAGAGCCAGGCGGGCCACTTCGCGACGTACTGGATCGAATGCGGAGAGAAGGATGGAGTCGGGAGTGTCGTCCACTACGATTTCAACTCCGGTCGCAGCCTCAAGGGCGCGGATATTGCGGCCTTCGCGTCCGATGATGCGGCCTTTTATTTCATCATTCTCGATAGGGAATGTGGTGACGGCGTTTTCAATGGCAGTCTCTGTGGCGGTGCGCTGGATGGTGTTGATGACGATGCGCTTGGCTTCCTTGGCGGCGTTGAGACGGGCCTCGTCCATGGTGTCGTTGATGTATGCCTGTGCTTCGGAGCGGGCCTCGGCTTTCATGTTTTCCATGAGGAGGTTTTTGGCATCCTGGGCTGACATGCCGGCGATGCTTTCAATCTGCTTGTTGGCTTCGGCGCTGAGACGTTCGTATTCTTCAGCTTTGCGCTCAAGGGCTTCCTGCTGGCCCTGGAGAGATGCCTTGAGGGCGTCGGCTTCGCGGTTTTTGCGCTGGAGGTCGCCGTTCTGCTGGTTCAGGGTGTTCTCCTTTTGCCTGATGCGTGACTCTGCGTCACGGAGCTGGGCGTTTTTGTCGTTGACATATCTGTCGTGCTCGCTTTTGAGCTGGATAAACTTCTCTTTTGCCTGAATGATCTTCTCATTCTTTATCTTTTCAGCTTCAAGCTCTGCTTTCTCTATGATGTCGTCGCGCTTGCCTTTCATTATAGACTTGCGGACGATTATGTAAACTGCCAGAGCGATGACCGCTCCGAGGACGAATCCGATGATTAGACTTAGTATTTCCATAATATATTTTTTAGTGTGTCTTGTGTCGTTTCAATTAGTCTGTTCAATGCCGCCAATATAAATGCCGGGCGGCTCCGTGCATTTTCGAAGCAGTCCGGCATGGGGATTTAAAAAAGCCGTCAGCATCTGTGTCAGAAAATCTTAATGATAAGATTTGAGTTCCGACCAGTTCTTGATATCCCACGTCCCATCTTGCGATGGAATTCCTCATAGGTAACAAGGGGCCTGTCATCCCTGGTCTGAGCGTACTCGGTACTTGCGTACTTGTTGTTTTCAGCAAGAGGTCCTGACGGCTACTTTTTGTCAATGCTTTTGAGATAGCTCTCAATGTCTGTCTTGAGAGAATCCACTTCTTTGAGTGAGGCGTCCATCTTGCGCTGTGCCTGAATGCGGCTGACACATTCATTGAGGGCAACAAACGAAAGGAGGTCGGCCGGCGTCTTGTCAGGGTAGGATGCAAGGTATGACTTGAGTCTCTTGTCCACAGCCTGCGCTGCCAGACGGAAGAGCTCTTCATGCTCGGGGGTAGGGGCCTTGAGCACGTACTCGCGCTCGCCGATCTTTACTGTAATCCTTTGATCCATGGTCCTATGCCTCCAGCATCGAGATACACTTGTCGATCTCTTTTATCAGTTTTTCTATCCTGGCTCCGGCTGCGCCGCCGTTTCCGGGTGTTTTGAAAGCCTCGCTCAGCTTGAGTGTCTCTATCTCTTGTTCCAGCTCGGTTATATGCTTCTGACAGGACTCATTCGCGGATCGAATCTCCTCAATCTGAGCACGCAGGGAAGCGTTCTCTTCGCGCTCGGACTCGAGTCGTGCGATCAACTTTTCGATATTTGTTTTTATATCTTCAAGCATGGCGTGAATAAATCCATATCTCTTGCAAATTTAATAAAAAACTCCTGAATTATGTCAAAAAATCTGACTTGAATTGCTATTTTTGTAAAAAAACTTCCCGGACTATGAAACAATACGGATTTGTCAGAGTGGCATCCGCCACCCCCCGAGTGAAAGTGGCCGATGTCGCTTGGAACATTGAGGAGATATGCAGAATGACGGAACAAGCTGAGCAGCAGAAGGTTTCCATTCTGGTTTTTCCTGAGCTTTCCGTCACTGGATACACTTGTGGCGACCTGTTCGGCACAGCCCTTCTTATCGATGGCGCCGAGAAAGCAGTTGCCCGCCTGCGTGATTTCACCCGTGGCAAAGATGTCACTGTTGTCGTCGGCGCTCCTGTCAGGTACAACGACAAGCTATACAACTGCGCCGTCATCATCCGCAACGGCACCGTCTGCGGCATAGTTCCCAAAATCTACCTCCCCACCTACAACGAATTCTACGAATCCCGCTGGTTCGCCACCGGCGCGGACTTCCTCTCCGGCAATGTTCACAACGAAGGACGCTTCCTCGACAACGGCCGCGACTTTGTGCGCGAAGGTTTCTGCGGTGAGATTACCTACGCCGGCCGCCGTTGCAACATTTCTCCCAACATGCTTTTCAATGTCGGCGAGGCTACCTTTGCCGTCGAGATATGCGAAGACATGTGGACACCTCTCCCTCCGTCGTCCTTCCACAGCGTCGCCGGCGCCCAGATTATAGTAAATCTCTCAGCCTCAGACGAAGTCCTGCTCAAACACAACTACCGCAAGAGCCTTGTCTGCGAGCAGAGCGCACACACCCTCACCGGCTACATCTACTGCTCCTGCGGCTACGGCGAAAGCACCCAGGACCTCGTATATGCCGGCAGCTCAATGATATATGAAAACGGCACCCTCATGGCTGAAGCCGAGCGCTTCGGCCTCGACTCATCCATGATAGTCGCTGATCTTGACGTCGAAAAACTCACCATCCTCCGCCAGAAACAAAGCTCCTTCTACTATGTCACCCCCGACGGCACCAAAGCCTCCACATATGCACAGCTCTACTCCCGTGTCAATGTGGGCGATACCGCCAATACAGACTTCGAAGCGACTCTCCACCGCTACATTGAGCCGCACCCCTTCGTTCCCACCGATGCCGACCTTGATGCCCGCTGCCGCGAAATCACCTCCATCCAATCCCTGGGTCTCGCCACGCGGCTCGAACATGTCGGAGCCAAAACAGCCGTCATCGGCATTTCCGGCGGTCTAGACAGCACCCTTGCCCTTATTGTCACCACCATGGCCTTTGATAAGCTCGGCTGGTCCCACGACCGCATCATCGGAGTCACCATGCCCGGCCTCGGCACTTCGGACCGCACCCATACCAACGCCGCCGACCTCATGGCCGCCCTTGGCATCACCACCCGCGAAATCAGCGTCGTCCCTGCGGTGGAACAACACTTCCGCGACATCGGCCACGACAGCAGCGTCCACGACACCACCTACGAAAACTCCCAGGCCCGCGAGCGCACGCAGATACTTATGGACATTTCCAACAAGACCGGCGGCATTGTCATCGGCACCGGCGACCTCAGCGAACTCGCCCTCGGCTGGAGCACCTACAACGGCGACCACATGTCCATGTACGCTGTCACTGCTTCCGTCCCCAAGACCCTGGTCCGCACCCTCTGCGCCTGGGCCGGCACCCATGTTTTCAATAGCACATATGTCACCTCCACAGGTCGCACTGCCTCTGACATCATCCGTGACATCGTTGACACC
>JAFZPY010000104.1 GCA_017552475.1 Bacteroidales bacterium
CCATCCGACCAGTGAGAATCCGAAATATGGAGGTTATGCCCCTTGGGGTTATCTGGATATGTGGCCCGGTTGGTATACCATAACCTATGACAACCACGGTGTGCTGCCCACGAAAAAGGGTAGTTCCGGAAAAGACGTGCTGATCTCTTGTATGCAGGAAGAAAAAGGCCGTTTCGACATCTGTTGCTATCCTGTTTCTTTTGCTTTGGACAATGTTTTGAAGGCGCACGACAATGCAACTACGAAGTATTATTGGAGGCACCAGATTGGTACGAATACAGACACGGCCACCTCACCGGCACTCCAGGATCAAGGCGGCATCGTGATGGGTCACGACAACATGGTCTTGATTATCCCGATGAAGGACCGTCCCAACGCTGCGAGTGCAAATGTGGGCGCCGGAGGGCTTTACGCAGTCTGGATGGGACGAGCAGAGTCGGAGGGTGGTTCGGCCAGTTGGCGGGTTGTCACGCCGGGGGAAGATGTTTCCGGTGCAGCGGCCGTGGACAACAACGGGAATGTCCATTTCGCCACGGACACGTACTATTACATCGTCAAGCCGAATGCGCTGACGGACAGTTACGTGGTCCTGGAGCAGATCCATCTGAAGAATTTTATCATGGCATCCGGTTTGAGTGATTTCCCGCAGAACGATAAGGGTGAATCTTATACCGGCGTGTGGACCTCGGTGAAGATTGCCGAAGGCGGAAGGATTTATCTGAATGTCAATCTTTCTTCAACTCGTGGCGTTACCTGCTGCTTCTCCTATCCGGGCGTCACGGGACCGGACAAGACTTCTTCTTGGCCTCAGAAGGGTGCTGACCAATACAATTCTTGCAACCAGCAGTTATGAGGAAACGTCTCGCGTCACTGGATATCCTGCGCGGTGCCGACTTGTTCCTTTTGTTGGCGCTGGGGCCCGTAGTACGTGCTTTCGAGAAGGTGCTGGAGGGTGGAGACGCCTTTTTCCGACAGTTTCATCACGTCGATTGGGAAGGCTTTGTGACGTGGGATCTCATCATGCCGCTGTTTTTGTTTATGTCCGGGATCACGATTCCCTTTTCCATGGCAAAGTATAAGGAAGGCAGCAAGGTTGACGGCCTGTTCTATGCGAAGCTGGCCAAGCGTTTCTGCCTTCTGTTCTTCCTGGGCTGGATCGTGCAGGGTAATCTGCTGGAATTCAGTTGGCGGGAGTTTCATCCTTTTGCGAATACGCTTCAGGCGATTGCCGTGGGCTATGTGGTCGCGGCGCTGCTGTTCGTACACCTTAAGCCAGGTTGGCAGATTATTTCCTGTGCTTTGTTGTTCGCAGGCTACTGGCTGGTGTTCGGCGTTTTCGGTGGTATGAACCTGGATCCGGAAGGAAACATTGCAATGGTGGTGGACAAGGCCGTTCTGGGCAGCCATCGGGATGGGGCCATTTTTGCGGATGACGGGACTTGGCGGTTCAATAGAAACTACCAATATACCTGGATTCTGTCGAGCCTGAATTTTGCCGTCACCGTCCTCTTGGGGTGTTTCTCCGGGCAGTTGCTGAAAAGGGAGAGCCTAAAACCGGCAAGTCGCGCCTTGTGGGTGTTTGTTACTGGCGTCGCGCTGGTTGCAGCCGGTTTAGCCATTTCTCCTGTTTTCCCCATCATCAAGAAGATTTGGAGCAGCAGCATGACGCTCTTCTCTGGCGGGATTTGTTTCCTCCTCATAGCGCTGGTGTACTTCATCGTGGATGTAAAGGGCTGGAACAAGGGCGTCGGTGTTCTGAAATGGTTCGGGATGAATTCCATCACCGCATATTGCATAGGGGAGGTCATCGACTTCAGGTCGGTGTCCGTTTCTTTGCTTCATGGTTTTTCCTCTTGGAACGGCTATCCGGTGGTGATCGCCCTCGCAGACACAGCCATCCTGACCCTGATCATGATGCTTCTCTACAAACGAAAGATATTCCTTAAAGTCTGACAACATAATCTTTAAAACACATACGATATGGACAAAAAAAACACTTTGTTAAAACCGTATTTGCCGCCCGAGACCGGTGTTTTTCCGATGATCCCGGAATCTGGCTTGATGGGCGCTTCGACAGATGTCCAAACCGACATCGAGGGCTTGAAAGAATTGGATCAGTATCAATGGTAAACACGTGAAGAGTATGAAAAAGATTTTAGCTTTCGTGGCCATTGCAATCCTGGCCTCAGTCGCTTGCACCAAAGAGCAGACAATGGAGCAGTATGACCCTGCCCAGATTAATCCCCAGACGCAGACCGATGTTCCGGCGGAGGGTTTTGCGTGGTATGAATTCCAGGCCGGTATCGGTACCCGGACTGCTTTGAGTGGAGAAAAAGTCCTCTGGAGTACGGGAGATCGTATTAAAGTTATTTATGGGGAAGGTAACGATGACTTTGCCCTTTCTGAAGAGGTGGTCCTTGGCGCGGATGCGTCAAGCGCGAGTTTCAAGGTGGCACTTCCTGCAACCTTGTCCGATGATGCGACATTGTATGCGGTATATCCTTCCGGAACGGAGGCCTCTATGGGCGGGAACGGCATCAATGTCGTGATTCCCAGTGAACAGAACGCGAGTTTTGAAAGCGCCGACATTGTTGTGGCTGCTTCCAAGGTTTCATCACGGGCATTCTCCTTCAAACAGGTCTGTGGCCTGATTTCCTTCGAAATCTCGGCGAATAACCCCAAGGCAGTTTCCAAGGCGCAGTTCAAAGATCTTTTCGAGACCGAGTTGGTCGGAACCCTTGCCCTGACATTCGATGCGGCTGGCGCCGTCTCTTTCGGGAGCGTTTCTGACGGCCACAGTTCGATCAGTCTGTCTGGCGTGAAGGCTGGCACGAATTACATCGCTGTGCTTCCTGGCGCTGCGCTTCAGAGCGTCGGCCTCAAACTGGGTACCAATGACGCTTGGCTGACTCCTCTTTGCTCCGACACGGACTACACGGCCGCGGCGGGCACTAACAAGCCGCTTGGCATCGTAGATACGAAAGTCGGGGATGCTTATTACATCAAAGCCGGAGCGACAGGCGCCGGTACTTCCTGGGAAGATCCTGCAGGCGAATCCTTGTTCGCAAAACTGATGTCTACCCCCGGATCTGCAAAAGTGGATACTTACTTGCGCCGTGCAGCTTGTTGGCAACTTGACCAGCAGGAAATCCGTGTGGCGGAAGGTACTTATGAAATTCCTCAGACCGAGGGGTATGACGGCCTGTTCAGCCAGCTGGAGATTGATGGATTCAACCAACGGGCAACCTATGCTATCAAGGGAGGATTTGATGCCGGCGGCCGAGCGGACAGTGATGCAAAGGCTACCTTCAGCGGCAAAAACAACCACCGTATCTTCTGGCTTGAAGACCATGCTAACGTCACCTTTGAGAACATTGTCTTTACCGGCGGCAGGCCGAATGATGATGAGGATACGGAAGGCGGCGCCCTGAAACTGCGTTGGATTTCCGCTACCCTGGAAAACTGCGATTTCACTGGCAACGATGCGGCTTACGGTGCCGCCGTTTATTACAACAACGGTTCGGGGAGACTGTCGATAAAGGACTGCTCTTTCAGCAGCAACGCCGGCGGACGCTCCGTCGTTGAGATGGCCAATGCGAATGAAATGTTGCTAACAGGGTGTTCTTTCAAAGACAACACCGCCTCTTGGGGCAGCGGCTCCATCATCAACCTGCGGGACAACGTCACGGCGGATGTGGCTGACTGTGATTTTTCCGGCAACAACAAATCCGTCTTCAGGATTCTCCTGCAGGAGGGCAAGGTGACAATGGACGGCTGTCGTTTCACTGAAAATAAAACCTCTTACCGGGGCGCCTGCATTTTGCACGGAGGTTCCGTCACCGTTTTTGTGAACAACTGTTTCTTCGAAGAAAGCACCTATACGGACGGAATCGGAAAGGGACTTTGTATCTCGATGGAAAGCGAGAGCAGGGGCGGGACCGGAAAACTGGGCCTGAACAATTGTACCATCCACGATACCAACAGTATCGACAAGTCCGGAATGGGAGTCGTTTACACGCGTGGTAAATCCATCATCTCCAACTGTACGATCATTGGTTCTGGTGATCCTGCCGTTGTCACGTACGGAAGCAGTGATGACTGGGGCCAGACTAACGGGTCGGTACTTGTCAACAGTATCATTGTCCAAGATGCCCCCAACTGGGGAGCGCCGCGCTTCGAAAACAGCGACAACGGCTACAAGGTCGTCGTCTCTTACAACATCCATACGAAATTCGGCGGTGATGAAAGCGCCTGCGCCATCATTTCAAATGATCTGGACGTGCGCAAAGCCTGGTCCGAGTTCTCTCCTTTGTACATCCCCAAGATGGGGGTTTTCGATTATTCCTTGCCGGAGGGATACAGCTACGTCAAGGCTTCATTGGCTGACGTGTCGGCTGCCATCAGGGCGCAGAGTGATTTCGGCCAGGATTTCCATGATTGGCTGGTCTCAGTGAACGGTCTTTCGAAGGATGCTGCCGGGAACACCCGAACCGATGCCAACAACCGGCAGGGCGCACTGGTCCTGCTTTAATCGGTGCTGATACGCAATTCTGCGGCCCGGGAGTCTCTTCCCGGGCCGCATGTTATTCCGTATGGAGAAAGGCATGTCTGGGGAGCATTAAACCTTGCACGTCGGTCTGTGCTGCGCGGCGCGCTATTCCTTTTCGACCGCCCGACTCGGGGCCTTGGCTCCGCCGGCACCTCCCACTGGGAATGCTGTTTTTTTTTGCAGATTATCGAAAAAGCATTATCTTTGCACTTAGCGATTCCACGGATTCGCTGCATACTGGGCTGATGAGTTTCTCGTCAGCCTTCAGTTTTATATAATACTCTGATC
>JAFZPY010000105.1 GCA_017552475.1 Bacteroidales bacterium
CATCTGCATGCCGAGGCAGATGCCGAAGAAGGGAATTTTGTGCTCGCGGGCGTAGCGGACGGCGACGACTTTGCCTTCGAGGCCGCGTTCGCCGAAGCCGGGAGCTACGAGAATGGCATCCATGTCGCCGAGGACCTTGTCAACGTTGGACTGGTCGACGTGCTCGCTGTGGATGCTGTGGACATTTACCTTGCATTCATTGGCTGCACCGGCGTGGATGAAGGATTCGAGGATGGATTTGTATGCATCCTGGAGCTCGACGTATTTGCCGACAAGGGCGATGTTGACCTGATGCTTGGGGTGGAAGAGGCGGTCGAGGAAGCCTTTGAGCTCCTTGAAGTCGGGTTCGGGGAGGCCTTCGATGTGGAAGTGGTTGATTACCATTTCATCGAGCTTCTCGTTTTCCATATTGAGGGGCACCTGGTAGATGGATGGAGCGTCGATGGATTGAATCACGTGGCCGGGTTTGACGTTGCAGAAGAGAGCGATTTTGCGGCGGATGTCAGGAGTGAGTTCTTTTTCCGTACGGCATACGATGATGTCGGGGTGGACGCCGGATTGCTGGAGCATCTGCACTGAGTGCTGTGTGGGCTTGGTTTTGAGCTCCTTGGCAGCGCGGAGGTAGGGGATAAGGGTGAGGTGGATGGAGAGGAGGTCTTCGTCGGGGAGTTCCCACTGAAGCTGGCGGATGGCTTCGATGAAGGGCTGTGATTCCATGTCGCCGACGGTGCCGCCGACCTCGGTGATGACGACGTCGAAGCGTCCGGTCTTGCCGAGAAGCAGCATGCGGCGTTTGATTTCATCGGTGATGTGGGGCACGATCTGGACGGTCTTGCCGAGATAGGCGCCCTCGCGCTCCTTGGTGATGACGGTGTGGTAGATCTTGCCGGTGGTGACGTTGTTGGCCTTGGAAGTGTGTACTCCGAGGAAGCGTTCGTAGTGACCGAGGTCAAGGTCGGTCTCGGCGCCGTCGTCGGTGACATAGCACTCGCCGTGTTCGTAGGGGTTGAGCGTGCCCGGGTCGATGTTGATATACGGGTCAAACTTCTGGATGGTGACGCGAAGGCCTCTGGCCTGCAACAATTTGGCGAGAGACGCCGCTATAATGCCTTTTCCGAGAGAGCTGGCTACTCCTCCTGTTACGAAAACGTACTTTGTGTTCATGTCTTTTTGTTTTGTCCTAACAGGAGTACAAAGTTAGGCAATTTTTGTGTCTTCTGAAAAAAATGTTACCTTTGCCACGCAAAAAAATGCGGGGGTACCGGGCGAATCCCGGTTGAGAGACACCCAATGAACCTGATGCGGTCAATACCGCCGTAGGGAAGCATTCTCCTCATGCGCTGTCCGGTCGGACAGCCGGCCCCTTGCAGTAAAATTTAATATTTTATGCGAGGTTTTTTTATTTTTTCCGCGCTCACAGCGCTCTCTGTCCCTGCTTTCGCCGGGGATGAAAGTGGAGAAATCCACGACCGTATCGACAGTGTAGTGGTATCGGTGTCCCGTGCGGGCAGTTCCACCCCGGTCACGTTTACAATGGTGGGAAAAGATGAGTTGAAAGGCACCAGCCCCCGTAACTCCCTCCCGATGACCCTATCCTTCCAGCCCTCCGTCGTCGTGACCAATGAAGGCGGCACCGGCCTGGGCTACTCCAAAATGACCGTCCGCGGCTCCAAGGGTTCCCAGATCAACGTCACCCTCAACGGCATCACCCTTAATGACGCTGAGTCCCAGGAGGTTTTCTGGGTCAATATTCCATCACTCAGCAGCATCCTCTCTTCTGTGCAGGTGCAGCGCGGCCTCGGCACGTCAGCGAGCGGCACCGGAGCATTCGGAGCCAGCATCAACATGAACACCGCCTTTGCAGGCTCGGAGCCCACGGCTTCTTTTGACTACTCCCGCGGCGCTTATAATACTTCTGTCACCACCGTTTCCGCAGGCACCGGCATTACTCCTTCAGGCTTCTATGCCAATGCGGCCTACTCCAAAGGTACCACCGACGGCTACATCCGCAATGCCTGGGCCGACGTCCAGAGTGCATTTGCGGCTCTCGGCTGGATAAAGGGCAATAACTCCGTCCGCCTCACCTGGCTCTTGGGTGACCAGCACACCGGCATCACATGGGATGGCATATCGCTCTCCGATTATAAAAAAGACCGCAGGAGCAATTCCGCCGGCGCCTGGACTGATGCCAACGGCAATACCCGCTACTACGGCAACGAATCTGACAACTATCGCCAGAACCACCTCCAGCTCAACTACACCCGTCAGTTCAATGCCTCACTTGCCTGGACAACCACTCTCAACTACACCAACGGCTACGGCTACGATGAAATGTACAAAGCCAACAAGAAATTCTCCCAATTCGGCATCTTCGGGCACGAAGGCAAGAGTGACTTCATCATACGCAAGCTGCTTTCCAATAACTATGTGGTAGCCAACAGCGAACTGCGCTATCGCCGCGCTGCTCTTGACCTCACCGGCGGCGTCAATGTCTCCCGTTACAGCGGCGACCACTATGGCGACGTCCTCTGGAGTTCGACCCTCGGCGACACCTATGATTATTCTGTCTGCGGCGCATGCAACAACACCAATCCCTGGTACTTCAATAACGGCGTCAAAAAGGAAGCCGGTGCATTTGTCCGTGCCGAATACCGTTTCCTCCGCTGGCTCACTGTTTATGCCGACCTCCAATATCGCCACATCCGTTACGACATGTCCGGCGTCGAAGACAAGAACAAGCCCATGGACTACTGTACAACATGGAATTTCTTCAATCCCCGCGGTGGCGTCAATGTTGCCCTCGATGCACGTCAGAGCCTCTATGCTTCTGTC
>JAFZPY010000106.1 GCA_017552475.1 Bacteroidales bacterium
CGTCGTGAAGGCCGCCGTAGCGGCCAAGCCGCCTCATTTCATGTCCGCGTCCGAGAGAAACTCTGCCCTGGCAATCGAGGATATGGTCCTCGACTGCGGCAGCGTCAGCGACAAAGAGACCCGTGAGGATTTCGGGCTCGGCGTGGGAAGCTTCGGCGTGCCGGCCGTCAAGGCATTCTATAAGGAAGAGAAGGGCCTCTTCTTCGGCAAGGCCTTTGACTGCCGCATCGGCGTCGCCGCGCTGATCTCGACCCTGCGCCGGCTGGACGGGCTTGATCTTCCCTTTGACGTGGTCGGCGTGATCTCCTCGCAGGAAGAGGTCGGCGACAGGGGCGTCAAGCTCTCCGGAGGCCAGCGCCAGCGAATCAGCATTGCCCGCGCCATCCTCAAGAACCCTCCGATCCTCATCCTTGACGAAGCCACGGCATCACTCGACACCGAATCCGAACGTGCCGTCCAGGATGCTCTTGAGCACCTCATGTCAACGAGAACGACCATTGCCATCGCCCACCGTCTCTCTACTATCAAAAACGCCGACGAGATTATCGTCATGCACGAAGGCCGCATCGTAGAGCGCGGGCGCCATGACGAGCTCATCGCAAAAGACGGTTACTACAAGAAACTTCACGACATGCAAGCATTATAACCATGACACCATCTTCCATCCACGTACCTTATATAGAAGGTCTCGAGAAAATGGACTTCCGGGACTTCGACCTCGCCATGGACGCATATGCCTCCAAAGGCACCGTCATGCAAGTCAACTGGCCCGGCACCTATCCCTACTGCCCCGACTGCACCTTCGCCATAGCCCGCAGCAAGACCCATCTCGCCGTCATCTACCACGTCCGCGGACTTGACCTCCGCGCCACCCAGATGACAGACAACGGCCGCAACTGGGAAGACAGCTGCTGCGAGATATTCATCCAGCACCCCACTGACGGCAGCTACTACAACTTTGAACTCAACTGCATCGGTTCTCTCCTCTGCAGCAAACAGCCCAGGCCGCACCAAGGCACGAGACTTGCTCAAGAACAGCTTGATCGTGTGATACGGTTCTCCACTCTTCCCCGCAAGGAAGTCGAGCTGGAAGGCAGGATATTCGGATGGAGTGCAGCCATGCTGATCCCCTTCGACCTTATCGGAGTCGACCCGGAACACCTTCCGGCGACACTCAAAGCCAACCTCTACAAATGCGGCGACCTCACGGCACACCCGCATTTCCTCTCATGGAGTCCGATCGAGCACGAGAAACCAAATTTTCACATGCCCGAATTTTTCGGAACACTTATCCTGTCATGAGCATAAGAATCAAAGAACTCATTACCAAGGCCGCCTTTATCATCTACATCGCCGCCGTCGCCTGGTGCTGCTTCGGCAGACCGGAGCAACTCCCCGAGATGGACAAATTCATCTTCGGTATTCCCACGGACAAGATTGCACACTTCCTGATGTTCCTTCCGTTCCCGATCCTCGCCTTCATGGCGTTCGACAGGTTCACGCGCACACCGCTCCAGACCATAGCCTTTGTCCTCGCCTCATTCGTCGTCGGGCTTATTCTCGCCGGAGCCACGGAATACCTGCAATCCCTGACAGACTACCGTTCGGGAGACCTCCTCGACCTTGCCGCCGACGCCCTAGGCCTATTCACAGGCTCATGTATAACCACACTTATCGACATACGCAAACAGAAGAAAAATGTTTAGAGAAGCCATCCTTGCCGTAGCCGTCTGCCTGACTGCAGCCCCTCTTGTCCGCGCCGAACGTATCCCCAACTCCGAAATGAAGGCGCTCAGCGACACTCTTCGAGGCCTTCTTAAAGACCATACCACAGTATTCAGCACCATCTCGCTGGACCGTGTCGACCGCAACGGCAACACCGTCAACCTCCGTTTTTCCCGCGAGCTCTCCGACTACAGCTGGCAGGAAGATGACATCAAATGGTTTCGCGGAGCCGTCAAGAAATTCTTCCCCTCAAGGCTATCATCATGCAAGGTCGGCAAAATAACATTCAGCCGCAGCAACACTCCCATCGAAGATATCATCACACCTGCCCTTCCCAATGACGGACAACCCGTTTCCGACCGTTTCCGCATCTCCGACCCCAGGGGCAAAGAGATTCCATTCATTGAAAACCCCGATGCCCCCAAATACAACCGCGGTCTCTCCGGCCGCAACATCGCCGTCTGGCAGAGTCACGGCCGCTACTGGGAAGAATCCACCCAACGCTGGGAGTGGCAACGTTCCCAGAACCTCAACACCGTCGAAGACATGTTCACACAGAGCTTCGTCCTCCCCTACGTCATCCCTATGCTTGAGAATGCCGGCGCTTACGTCATGACGCCCCGCGAGCGCGACACCCAGCGCCATGAAGTGGTCTGTGACAACGACCCCTCCTTCCGCGGAGCGCGCGAAGGCCTTCTACGCAAGACCGGTACCTACCGCGAAAAAGGCAAATGGGCTGACGCCGACACCGGCTTCGCCGATACCAAGTCCGTCTACGCCTACGACGACAATCCGTTCAAAAACGGCACGGCCCGCTACGCAAAAGTCAAACGCGAGCCCGACGCCACCGCCACATGGTCAGCAGACATCCCCCAGCGCGGCGCCTATAGCGTCTACATAGCCTACAAATCCCTCCCCAACAGCACACAATCAGCACATTACACAGTCCGTCACCTCGGAGGCAAAACATCTTTCATCGTCAACCAGACCATTGGAGGCGGCACATGGATATATCTAGGCACATTTGAATTCGGCTCCGACGCCACTGTCACGCTTGACAACGGCACACCGGAAGACCGCCCGTTCGACGACAACACCGTCGTCACCGCTGACGCCGTACGCTTCGGCGGCGGCATGGGAAAATTCGCTTTCGGTGAAGAAGACGCGCCGGAGGAGGAAAAGGTCATATCCGGCGTACCCGCCTACCAGGAAGGTGCCATGTACTCCATGCTATGGGGCGGCTTCGGCAGTTCCTTTTTCCAGGACTGGGACAACAGCTACACCCGTGACTATGCCTCCCGAGGCAAATGGGTGTCCCGCATGACCGGTGGTTCCCGCATGTATCCCCATGGCGACGGCCTCGGCATCCCCATCGAACTCTCAATGGCGTTCCACTCCGACGCCGGCGTGACCTACGACCAGAGCACTATCGGCACCCTTTCAATCTACACATCACAAGGCGACTCCTCAACTGTCCTTCCCGACGGCACCTCCCGCCTGGCCAACCGCGAACTGGCCGACTTCATCCAAACCCAGATTGTAGACGACATCAGGGCCGGTTTCGACCCGGAGTGGAACCGTCGCCAGCTCTGGGACCGCAACTACAACGAGAGCCGCACCCCCGCCGTGCCGTCGATGCTCCTGGAACTCCTCTCCCATCAGAACTTCGCCGACATGAAATACGGACTCGACCCCACGTTCCGTTTCACCGTCAGCCGTGCGATATATAAAGGAATGCTGAAATTCATCAGCAACCGCTACGGCTGCGACTACACCGTGCAGCCCCTTCCGGTCAAGTCCTTCTCCGCCACCCTCTCAGACGACCTTAAGAGC
>JAFZPY010000107.1 GCA_017552475.1 Bacteroidales bacterium
AACACCCAGCAGGAGGACGGCAGCATCGTCAACTTTGCAGGATACACGATAGAGACAGGTGCCGTACTCTGGTCCATCGGGGAGTATTACCGCTACACCGGAGACCGGCAGTGGATCGAGCAGTATAAGGGACAGATCCTGAAGGCTTGCGACTATCTGCTTGAATGGAGGAGGCGGAACCTCCGTGAGGAACTAAAGGGGCGCGGCTATGGAATGATTGACGGCAAGGTAGCCGACCCCGTGGACCCGTACCATCAGTTTATGCTGAACGGTTATTCATACCTCGGCCTGAAGCGGATCGGCGAAGTACTGGCAGATGTCGGTTACGAGGAGGCGAAGACACTTACAGCAGAGGCAAAAGCCTGGAGGCAGGACATCTTGGATTCTTTCCACGCCTGTCTGGCATCATCACCCGTCGTCCCGGTATCGGATGGCTCCTGGTGCCCGACCTGTTCTCCCTGGGCAGAATCCCCCACAGCACGCTTCTTCTTACACAAAGCGGAGCAATACCGCTCCCACGGGACATTTATGGTGCCGGACGGACTGCTCGGCCCGCTTCACCTTATATTTACCGAGGTAATCGACCCGGAAAGCAGGGATGCCTCCTTGCTCCTGAAGTACTACCGGGATGTCGTATGCCAGGGTAACTCGCTCTTCAGCCAGCCCTACTACGGCAAGCACAACTTTATTCAGGCCCGCCTCGGCCAGGTCAAACCTTTCCTGAACACCTACTACTATACCGTAGCGCCCCACTTTGATCACTCTACAGGTACTTTCTGGGAGCATTATTTTAAAGTCAGCGTCCATAAGACCCACGAAGAGGCCAACTTCCTTATGGAGACGCGCCAGATGCTCTACCTGGAGGACGGCGATACCCTCAGGCTGCTAAGCGTAATTCCACGAAGATGGCTTGAGAACGGCAAGAAAATAGTCCTTGACTCTGTGCTCAGTTATTTCGGCCGGGTCGATCTGGATGTAACCTCCAATGTATCTGAAGGGGAAATCCGTGCACATATATCTTGCCCCGGAAACAGAAGACCCTCTACCGTGACTATACGTCTGCCTCACCCGGACGGCAGGAGGGCCGTTCAGGCCAGCGGCGGCTCGTATGACCCCTTCACGGAGGCGGTGACGGTCTCCGGTTTCTCCGGCGTGGCGGAAATCATACTGAAGTTCTGAGTAATGATTTAAGTAATCAATCTATGTTGACAATATGAAACAACACCCCATCAGCGAAGGATATATGCCTTTTTTGGGCTATAAGACCTATTATAGGATTGTTGGAGAGCCCTCTGACAAACCCTCTCTACTGCTTCTGCACGGCGGCCCGGGCAGCACACATAACTACTTTGAAGTGCTGGACTGCATTGCAGACACAGGACGTCAGGTGATTTCATACGACCAGATAGGCTGTGGCAACTCATACCTCGACTGCCATCCAGAGCTCTGGACCAGGAGACCTGGATCAACGAACTCATCGCCCTGCGCGAATATCTGCACCTCGAGAAGGTCCACATACTCGGCCAGTCGTGGGGGGCGATGCAGGCCATCGCCTATCTCATTGACTACCAGCCAGAAGGTGTCGTGTCGGTAATTCTTTCCTCCGGTCACGCCTCCAGCTCGCTCTGGGCCAGTGAGCAGCACCGCCTCATCAAATATATGTCTGAAGAAGATCAGGAGGCCATCCGACGCGCCGAGGCCTCAGGGAAGTGGGACTCCCCCGACTATCTCATTGCAAACGAGCATTATTATGAACGTTACGTCATCAGTGTCGATGAGAACTCGCCAGAATGCATCCGCCGTCCAAAACGCGCCGGCAATGAGGCCTATTTATATGGATGGGGCCCAAATGAATACCAGCCTTTAGGAGATTTGGCCGATTTTGAATACACCGATCGCCTCAATCAGATCAAGCAACCCTGCCTGATTTGCAGCGGCACCCGCGACATCTGCACGCCTGTGGTGGCGGCATCACTCTACGAGAATATTTCCAACAGCCGCTGGGAGGTATTCAAAGGCGCCCGTCACACCTGCTTCGTTGAACAAACCGACAAATACTGCGTCATCCTGAAGAAGTGGTTGAAAGATGTTGAAAAAAGCGTATATTTATAATTTGAAAATTATGAGAAAGATTATGTACAGGGTGATGGCCGCCATCCTCTTTATCAGCGGCTCGATGGCTGTTGTGACAGCTTGCAAACAGACTGCTGTCCAGGATGATGAAGCTCTCCAGTCGGTGCGGAGCACCGAACTTATACGCACCAGCCAGAGTTGGGACGGAGAGGAACTGCCCGACTACCTTCAGGGCAAACCCGAGGTGGTGGCGGTGAAATATGAAATCCCGGCCGGCAAGAAACTGGGTTGGCACTACCACCCCGTGCTGAACCACGGCATTCTGGTGCAGGGCGAGCTGACCATCATTGGTCTGGATGGCAAGGAGAAGGTGGTACATGAGGGTGAGCCTGTAGTGGAGATGGTAAACACCATCCATCACGGCGAGAACCGTGGCACCAAGCCCGTAGTTCTCTACATGTTCTACCTCACGCAGAAAGATATACCCCTGTCTGTGCAGCAACCGGATATCCCGCTGGAATAACCATAACTGATACAAAACCGTTATCAAGTGAATAACAGATCCTTTTCAAGCCGGTTGACCTGGAGAATCATCGGCATAGTCTCGATTATTTTCCTCGCCTCCTTCATTGTTATCTGGCTTGTATCGCAATATGTCATTAACAACGAGACCAGTACCGGGCCGTTGATGCTGGCCCTCAGCCTGTTGCTCGTAGCTGTCGTCGGGTTGATAGTTGTCTATTTCATGTGCCGCCGCCAGATCCGCCGGATGACACGTCCCGTAACGGAACTTTCTGTGTCGGCTTTGAATATGGCCAAAGGTAATTTCAAGGCCAAACTGCCTGAAATCGCCAGCAAAGATGAGATGCTGCGCCTGCGGGACAGTTTCGTCTATCTGCAGAATTCCATCTCGGATTATATCGGACAGCTGAAAACCACCAAGAGCGACAACGAACGCATGGAGTCGGAACTCAACGTGGCGCGCACCATCCAGATGGGGATGCTTAACACGAACTTTCCGCCGCAGCTCCACGCAATGCTGAAGCCTGCCAAGGAGGTAGGCGGAGACCTCTACGATTTCATCCTTAAAGGTGACGTGCTCCATATCGCCGTGGGCGATGTCAGCGGCAAGGGCGTTCCGGCTTCGCTGGTGATGGCTATTACCCGTGCCATGCTCCATTTCGTGGCCACCCTGGACCTGCCTCTGAACGAGTCGGTGAGCCGCATCAACAACAGCGTTGCAGACTCCAACAGCAACGATATGTTTGTCACACTCTTCATTGCACGCATCAATTTGAAGACACTCCGGATGGACTACTGCAATGCCGGGCATAACCCGCCGGTTATCATCTCTCCCGATGGTGTGCCCGGTTTCCTCCCGGTCAAGAGTAATCTGGCAGCTGGTCTCATGGAACAGTTCCCCTACGAAGCAGAACACATTGACCTTGAGCAGGGCACCCGCCTTGTAGCCTACACCGACGGCGTAACGGAAGCAGAGAATGACCAGTTTGAGTTGTACGGAGAAGAGAGGCTGATGGAGGATATCAAGCAACTGAAGGCCGATATGGATGAAGAGAACGTCGTGAAACACATCTATCAGTCCGTGAAATCATTCACCGCACATCATCCGCAAAGCGATGACATCACGATAATGAGCCTGAAAGTATGAAGTACATCTATATAATTAACGGCCGTGCCGACAAGGCATCGCAATACCAGGATTTCTTTGACCAGCTGAAGGAGAATCCCCACCAGCACGAGGTTTATACGACGCTGGGTGAAGGTGATGCA
>JAFZPY010000108.1 GCA_017552475.1 Bacteroidales bacterium
CGTGAACTTGGCGTTGACCCCGAAAGCGGACTCATGCTCACGGCCAAATACGGGCAATACGGCGCATACGTCCAGAAAGGAGAAGGGGACAACCGCCAGTTCGCAAGCCTCGGACGCGGCCAGCTTATCGAGACCATCACCCTCGAGGATGCGCTTAAACTCTTCGCCCTTCCACGCACGGTAGGCACCCACGAAGGAGTCGACATCATTGCCACCAAAGGCCGCTTCGGCCCCTACCTCAAGTATGGCAACCGCAATGTTTCCATCCCCCGCGGCAAGGACCCTCTCACCATCACCATTGAAGAGTGCGTTGCCCTGCTCAATGAAAATGACAACAAGCCTGCTGCCAATGCTCCCATCGCGGAATTCGGCGACATCCAGGTGCTGAGCGGTCGATATGGCCCCTATATCAAATACAACGGCTCAAATTACAAAATCCCCGCAGGTAAAGACGCTGCCGCACTGACAGAATCCGAATGCCGCGCGATAGTCGAAAACGGCGCTCCGACCGGCAAAGCACGTCGAACCTTCAAAAAGAAATAAGCAGATAGCGGTCTTTTGATTAATAAAAGTAATTATTATCCGTAAAAATATTGCAATTTTAAAAACATTGCTTTATTTTTGCGGATAACTAATACACGAAAGATGCCTACCTATCACATTGACCAGACGGATCAGAAGATCCTCTCATTCCTGGTAAAGAACGCGCGTATGCCGTTCCTTGAGATTGCCAGAGAGTGCGGCGTTTCGGGCGCCGCTATCCACCAGAGAGTCAAGAGACTCGAGAGCAACGGAGTCATCACGGGCTCCCGTCTCCTTGTGAAACCTCAGGCTCTCGGACTCAACGTTTGCGCCTTCATCAGCATATCGCTTTCCGAGGCTAATAAATATCCGGAGGTGATAGCTAATCTGAGGAAGATCCCTGAGATTGTCGAATGCCACTTTGTCACCGGTAAATATGCTATCCTCACGAAGGTATATTGTCTTGACAACGACCACCTCATGGAGATTCTTCTCAATACCATCCAGAAGATTCCCTACATTCAGTCCACGGATACGATGATTTCTCTCGATGAGGCCATCGAACGCCAGGTATGGGTGAAAGATTATAAGAGCACCAGTTATTCGGCCGGCATTAAATCCGCTGAATAAGAGCTTCCGCCAGGAGCATGTCCTCCGGCGTGGTGATCTTGATATTGAACCTCTCTCCTTCAATGTAGGAGAGAGGTATTTTCTTTGCTTCGGCGACAGACGCGTCGTCGGTGAAAGATGTGTCGAAAGGTAATGAGTATGCGGCCTTTATGTCCTCGGACAGGAAAATCTGCGGGGTCTGCGCTCCCCAGATAAGAGACCGGTCGGGAGCTTTTTCGCCCGTGGATTCGAGACCCACGGTGCCGTCAGAGAGCCTGACCTTCGCTACGGACTTGAGAGTGTCTGTGGTCGGGATGACGGGAATGAGTGCGCGCTTACCTTCTTTCATACTGGAGAGCATAGTACGGATCAGGTCTATTGATATCAGCGGGCGCACCCCGTCATGAATTGCTACGATAGCGTCGCCGGGCACTTTTGCCAGGGCGTTTCGGACTGAGTGGAAGCGGGTGATGCCACCTTCTACTATGGTCTGAGGCTGATTGAAGCCGGCCTTCTGGCAGTATTCTTTCCATAAGGGAATGTGTGAGGCGGGAAGGACGGTTATGACCCTGATTCCGGGCTGCGCTTCGACGAAGCGCTCTATGGTGCGGTGGAGGATTGCTTTCCCTGCAAGGGAGAGAAACTGCTTCGGAATATCGGCTCCCATTCTGGTGCCGGAGCCTCCCGCGGTGACTATCAGATAGATTTTTCTTGACATGTCCGGAAAATTTCTGTGCGAATATAAGTTTTTTTTTGTATTTTTACGCATTGATACGTAACCTTGTATTTAGATAATCGCAGAATATGGCATTTTCTTTTTTGGCTCAGGAGCTCGCTATAGACCTCGGAACCGCCAATACCGTCATTTTCCAGAATGACCAGATCGCATTGGATGAACCAAGCATCGTGGCCATAGACAACGCCTCAGGCAAATGTATCGCCATCGGACAGAAGGCCAAACTCATGCATGAGAGGGTAAACCCCGGAGTCAAGACTGTCCGCCCCCTGAGGGATGGCGTTATCGCCGACTTCAACGCTGCCGAGATGATGATTCGCGGCTTTATCCGTCAGGTGAACTCAAAGCACCGCTCCCTCTTTACTCCCAATCTCAAGATTGTCGTAGGTATCCCTTCAGGTAGTACCGAAGTCGAGATCCGCGCCGTACGTGACTCCTCCGAGCACGCCGGAGGACGCGATGTGTACCTGATTTTCGAGCCTATGGCTGCAGCTCTCGGTATCGGTCTCGATGTCGAGGCTCCAAAAGGCAACATGGTTGTCGATATAGGAGGCGGTACCACTGAGATTGCTGTTATCTCCCTCGGCGGTATTGTCGAGCAGGACAGTATCCGTGTGGCCGGTGACGTGTTCACCGCCGATATTCAAGGTTACCTCCGTCAGCAGCACAACATCAAGGTCGGTGAGATCACGGCCGAAAAGATCAAGATTGCTGTCGGCTCCGTACTCTCGGATCTTGACGAAGAACCCGAACCGTTCATTGTCAGGGGTCCTAACTTGATGACTGCGCATCCTATTGAGGCTACGATAACATATCAGGAGATCGCTCACTGCCTTGACAAATCCATTGCCCGCATCGAGGCCTCCATCCTTCACGTGCTTGAGCAGACTCCTCCGGAGCTTTACTCTGATATCGTTGAAAACGGAGTATTCCTCTCCGGCGGCGGCGCCCTCCTGCGAGGACTTGCCAAGAGGCTCTCTGAGAAGGTTAACATCCCGTTCCACGTAGCGGAAGACCCTTTGCGCGCAGTAGCCCGCGGTACCTGCATAGCCTTGAAGAATACTGACAACTATTCATTCCTCATGCGCTGATGCCCCGCAGAAGATCCATATTTCCTTCAATAGTGAATGCAGCAATCTTCATCCTCATGGAGATTGCTGCACTGAATTTGCTCTCACGCAATTCTTCACTTCAGGAGATCTGGATTGCGCAGGCCTCGCACAAGTTCATGGGAGCAGTCTGGGGAGGCTCCCAGAACGTCAGAAGCTATTTCTCCCTACGGCGTGAAAACGAAGTCCTCGCTGCAGAAAATCATGAACTCCGCAAGCGTCTCATGGAGATTTCCACCTCTACCGACGGCTCGGTCCAGTTGTCCGGAGACACTCCATACAGCTTCTTTTCCGCCAATATCGTCAAAATTTCCCGCAACAAGCAGCATAACTACATCATCATCGACAAGGGCTCCGAAAATGGAGTGACCGACCGCTGCGGTATCATATCCTCCAAGGGAGTGATCGGTATAGTAGATGCCGTTGGTCCCCATCATGCCTATGCCCTGTCGTTCCGCAACACCGACGTGAGCATAAGCGCCCGCCTTGGCAATGAAGGTGCCGTCGGACCGCTTGTCTGGGACGGACGCAGCAGCGATGGTGCCATCATGAAGGAAATACCCCTTCAATACAAATACCACCCCGGTGACACGGTCTATACCAGCGGATATTCATCCATCTTTCCTCCGGACATCCCATTGGGTCTGGCCGGGGAATCCCGTGTCATCAACGGTGCGACCAACGAGATCCGCGTCAAGCTGTTCCAGGACTTCTCCTCGCTCCGTTATGTGACCGTAGTCAAAAATAACAATGCCAGAGAGATGGAGGCTCTCGAAAGATGAGACAGGCACGCATCGACTATGACATGGCTTATATGATACTCGTGGTGTCACAGATGCTGGTATGCAACTATCTCCACGTGTCTCCTTACCTCATGCTCAGCATACTACCGGTGCTGGTTTTAACTATACCGATACGTGTCGGCACGGTTGGGGCGATGATCATCGCTTTTATCACCGGCTTTGCCGTGGATCTCCTCGCGGAGGGCCTGCTTGGCATCAACGTCCTTGCCCTTGTGCCTGTGGCGTTTATCCGCCGGCCTCTTATCGCCTTGCTTTTCGGTAATGAGGTGTTCTCCCGTGAAGAAGACTTCTCTGTACACAAGAACGGTTTTTTCAAGGTGTTTGTGGCCATCATATCGGTCCAGGCACTGTTCCTCTTGATCTATATCTGGGCCGACGGCGCTGCTACAAGGCCGTTATGGTTCAATGCTCTGCGCTTCGGCGTATCTCTCGCTGCAGGAGTTGTCATCTCGCTTCTCCTTATTGATACTCTCGCTCCGGACGACAAGAAATAATATCATCGTTTTTTCCTATGAACGATCGACTGGTAAAACTCCTTTTCGGGCTCGGGGTGGCAGCGGCCATCCTGCTTGGCAAGTTGTTTTATATCCAGATTCTCAACGACCGTTACAAGATTGATGCGACCAACAACTCCATGGTCTACGATATCATTTACCCCACCCGTGGTGTGATATACGACCGTAAAGGACAGATCATCGTGGGCAACAAAGTGGCCTATGATATCATGGTCAATCCACGCGAGGTCAAGTCTTTCGATACTCTCACCCTTGCCTCCGTGCTGGAGGTTACTCCGGAGTTCATCCGTGAGAAGATGGATGAATACCACAAGAACCGGCGCAAAATCGGCTATCAGTCCGTGACCATGCTCAAGCAGATTCCGGCCGAGGTCTTTATGCGTTTCGATGAAGTCCGCTACAAGTTTCCCGGCTTCCGCGGGCAGGTGCGAAGCATCCGTGACTATCCTATAAATGCC
>JAFZPY010000012.1 GCA_017552475.1 Bacteroidales bacterium
ATACCCGTATCAAGGGCAGGCATCTTGACTCTCCGGCTTTGGAGGCTAATGCCTGGCACCATCGCTCCGACGCATTGTCATCAATCGGCGCAGCTATAGGTATCGGCGGCGCAATCATTCTGGGCGACCGATGGACGGTGCTTGACCCGCTGGCCTCTATCGTGGTCGGCGCAATGCTGATAAAGGTGGCATGGGACCTGCTTAAGCCCAGCTTTGGTGAGCTCACGGACAGCTCACTCCCCGCCGAGACAGAAAAGGAAATGCTGGAAATTATCCAGAGTGTGCCCGGGGTGACAGATCCTCACAATCTGCGCACCCGCCGCATCGGCAACCGCATTGCCGCTGAGGTGCATATCCGCCTGGACGGCAATCAAACCCTCGCTGAAGCGCATGAAAAAGCCACGGCGGTGGAGCGCCGACTGAAGGAATGCTTTGGCTTTGAATCTCATATCACTGTCCATATGGAACCAAGAAAACCGGGCGGGCCTGAAGAATGCCCCGTCCGGTAGCGGATATGTATTTCTTAGATTAGAATCTGTAGCGTAGACCGAGGCAAAGAATACCCTTTTCACCAATACCGAATTCCGTGAAGCCACGCAGGGCACCGCCAAATTCGACTCCGAGGGCTGAAGCCTGGAACATAAATCCGTAGACTGTCTCGTCCTTTGCGTCTTCGTTTGTTCTCTTTGTCGCCTCGTCAGGATTGATATTGGTAGCCATTACACCGGCTGCTAGTGAAGAGTAAAGTCCGAAGTGGCGTTTGCGCAGCCAGTTGAATTTAACTGATGGCATGACTGTGAGGTATTGTACGCTCATGCTGCCGTCTTGATCAAAGGGGTTATCCAGCTTGCAGCCGGCATATTCCGCTATCGCACCGACGGCGACAACAGGTGTCAGATGATAGTAGTATTCCACTCCGACGGGGCCCCAGAAGCCGGTCTGGTCACCCGTACTGAAGGAAAAACCAGCCGTGAAGGTGGAAATAACATCGCTGGCGGAACCTAAACCATAGAATAAACCGATTTCACTCCTGGGTTCGTTGTCCTGTGCCCTTGCGTTGAGTGTGACCATTGTGGCGGCCATGATCATTAAGATAAATTTTTTCATAGTTTTAGTATTATTGGTACTGCAAATTTATGAAAAATTGTGTCAATAATACAAAATTCTTCTAATCTCGGGCTATAAAATGCATACCATACAACAAACTTACTACAACCGGCTGACGGCTTTGCGGCTCTTTGTCTTATCTTTATCCGTTAACTCTGGACGCATAACCGTACCGCCGCACTGCCACCCTCCACGAATGTTATACGACCGCAGACCCCGTGACGAGGGTGATCGGTTGCGCCATGATCAAGTACATGGGCCATACCGAAGGCTGCAACCGTTATTATGACTCAGATGTGATTGTCTTCCTTCTTGCGGACGCATATCTGCTTCTCGCAGAAGTGGAAAACGGGCCTGGCAATTACATAAAGTCATCAACGGAGACAAACTCATATATGAACAGAAAGAGCAGAATCCGGAATATTAATCCCTTTTGCCATTGACAGGATTTTTATTATTTTTGAAAATATTCCATACGTATTGAGATCATTAGACAGACGATATTCATCATAGCCCTGGCGCTTTTTACACTGACCGGATACGCTGCAACTGATACGGTGTACATAAAGGAAAAACAAGTTCCAATCCTTCTGGAACGGCAAGACAACCTTTTTTTTCAGTTCAAGGTCACTGCGACGACGGGATATCGCCTCGACGAGGCGATCCTCAGATTTGCCGAAGGCTCTGCGCTGAACCACGTGAATGACGTCAAGCTGGCTTTCGCCATGCAATACACTGATTTTGATGATAAGTGCACACCTCATTCCGGTATCATGTACAGCGAAGACAGGGGAGAGACATGGAAGCTCCATGCCCCAGCCAAGGACGTCAGCCTAATGCTCAACATGCGTGACAACAGGGGCGGTGGAACGTCTCCTCAAGGAGCGCTTCGGCGATAATAAATTACATCCTGTTCTTGTTTGCCTGGCCAGCACCGGTACCGCGGTATTTGCTCTGGGCTTTGTTGAAACTGTAGCGGAGTGAGATTTTAACCTTTTGCGTGGCAAATCTGTTGGTCTGGTTGATGATGTGGCTGCCGAAGTCGGAGTCTACATCATATCGGGAGAGGTCGGCGAGATCGGTGCCTTCGAGTCGCAGGACGAGTGATTTATCCTTCAATAGAGTCTTCTGAACAGCTGCTGTGACATCGCAGCTGACATTTTGTATGTGGAGGTTTTTGGTGTATCCTTTTGACTGGATTGAGGTGCCGAGTTCAATCTGCCAGCCGTCTTTGAGGGTGAAGGTGTTGAACAGCCGGGCGAAGAAGATCGGCTTGTTGTTGAATCGAGTGACCCTGATACCGTCTGCCTCGCGCTGGTCAGGGGCGTTGATGGTGAGCCATTGGGGCATTGCTCCGACTGTGTAATTGATTGTCCAGATGCCGACGGTGGGGGTGATACTGATGTAGGTGGTCATTCTCCTGTACGGAGTGTCGACGTTTCTGGGTTGTACAAGCACAACGCCTTCATCGTTGAAGGGAGATGACCAAGTCATGATGGCGTTGCCCGTGTGGGTGTAGTCGACGGCGAAGGTGATGAATTTCCAGATGGCGGCGGCGCTGATGTTGTGAGAGAGTTCGGGCTGTAGCCTGGCGTAACCGCTTTGGAGGAGATAGCGGCTATTGTAGCGGATTGCGCTGGAGAGAAGGGCGTATTTGGGACGTACGGTTTTGGCGCTGTAGTTGAGCATCACCTGGACGGGCCCGAAGGCTGTTGACAGGGAGATGTTGGGAAACCAGTTGCCGTAGTTACGGGTGAGATCGTATTCCGGGCTGACAGCGTCCTGGTAGGAGTAGCGGACATGCTCGTAGCGGATGCCGGCGCTGAGCTGACCGAGACGGGGCAGATAGAAAGCATAGCTGGCGAACCCGGCGTAGGTGTCTTCCTTGACGTCGGAGGATGAGGCTTTGATGTCTGCGCCGGCAATGCTGTATTCATCGGAACGGCGGGTGAATGTTTCTTCTGTTCCGGCCTGGAACTGTCCTTTCCAGGCGGGGTAGGAGAGGACTGCCTTGGCGGCGTAGAGACGGGCGTTGTTGTTGCTGACAGCGTGGATGGACCTGTCTGCAGTCATGCTGCTGGATTCGTCGGCGTTGGAATCGGTCGAATCATCGGTGCCGTAGTAGTCAAGATTTACGTCAATGCCTAATTTGTTATTGATAATGCCGTTGTAGTATAGGTTGGCCCCGAGGGTGTAGGGGACATTGGCGCCGATTTTGTCTTTGGCGTTGCTTGTCAGCTGGTCTGTGGGGGTGCCGTTTTCAAAGACATTGTCATTGACTACCGTGAGGATATTATAGTCGATGTGACGGCCCCATTCCACTTTGCCGCCGATGAAGTGATTGTCGGCTATCTGCCAGTTGACACCGGCGTTGGTATGGATTACTTGCCCGTCATTTTCGCAGATGAGGTCGCCTTTGTTTTCGATGGCGTTGTCTTTGCCGTAGGTGGTCTTCTTGATATTGCTGATCTGACGGTATGTGGAGCGTGAGTAGTTGGCTCCGGTGAAGATGTCGACTCCGCCAGTGCGGTAGTTGACATTGATGGCGCCACTTGGCTCGTAGCCCTTTTTCCACTGGAGAGACTGGGCATCGGAGGCGACGAGGTTGAAGCCGAAGCCGTCGCCCTGACGGCGAATGGTACGGATGCGGACAACACTGCGCACGGTTGCATCATACTGAGCACCGGGATTTGTGATGACTTCGATGCTCTGGATTTCGTAGCTCTGGAGACGGTCGAGTTCGCTGGAGTCGCTGACCTTGCGGCCGTTGATGTACACGAGAGGGGAGCCCTTGCCGATGACTTCGAGTCCATCCCGGGTCTTGATGATGCCTGAGGTCTTGGAAAGCACGTCATTTGCGGTGCCGGCGCTTTCGAGTACCGAGCCACGGATATTGGTCTGTATACCTTCGCTTGTGAGTTTGGTCTTGGGCATCATGGCGGTCACACTGGCATTCTGGAGCATGGTGACGTCTTCGGTGAGTGTGATGACTGCTCCGTTTGACGGAGTCAGGGACATGGTTTTGTAGCCGAGCATGGACACTTCCATGAATCCGTCGTTGTATTCTGTGATAATATTAAAAGTGCCGTCTTCTTCAGTGAGCGCACCGCAAACGACTGTAGAGTCGACGCTGGAAAGCACTGCGACTGTGGCATATGCCAGTGGCTCTCCTTTTTCGTCAACGACCCTGCCGGTCCAGTCATTCTTCCCAAAAGCCAATGCGGCAGCCTGTAGCAGTGCAAATACAATTACTAATTTCTTCATGTGTGATTTTAAAAATTTCGAGGTGCAAAGTTAAGGTTAAAAATTTATTTTTGTAACTTCGTAAAGTGAGAAAAACAGAGGAGGCATATAAAAAAAATGACTATGATTATTCCAGAAGGATACCGGGACATTATCGGAGGTCCCGAAGCTACAGAAAGGGCCATCAAGGCCGTGAAAGACATGTTCCAGCTCAATCTCTCAGCGCAGCTTGCGCTTCTGAGAGTGACTGCGCCTATGATGGTGCTTTCTGAGCAGGGTCTCAATGATGATCTCAACGGCGTGGAGCGTCCGGTGCGTTTCCCCGTGAAGGCTCTTGGAGACAGGAAAGCGGAAGTCGTGCATTCACTTGCCAAGTGGAAGCGGCTCAAGCTCGCTCAGATGGGGACAAAGTCAGGGCGTGGTATCTACACCGACATGAACGCCCTCCGTCCTGATGAAGAGCTTGATAATCTGCACTCTATCTATGTGGACCAGTGGGACTGGGAGAAGGTAATTCGCGAGGAGGACCGCAACCTTGAGTATCTCATGAGCACAGTAAGGCGTATCTATGAGGCCGTAAAGGTCACGGAGAACCGCCTGTTTGTAGAGTTTCCCGTCCTTGAGCCCATCCTGCCGGAGAAGATTTTCTTCATCACGGCAGAAGAGCTCCTGCAGATGTATCCAGGCATGACTCCCAAGGAGAGGGAGAATGCAGTGACGAGAGAGCATAAGGCTGTCTTTGTCATCGGCATCGGCTGCCGCCTTTCAGACGGTAGCATACATGACGGCAGGGCTGCCGACTATGATGACTGGATTACTCCCAACGGCATTGTGGCAGGAGGGGTCAAGTGCTCCGGACTCAATGGCGATATTTTGTTGTGGAATCCAGTCCTTCAGTGTTCGTTCGAAATATCCAGCATGGGTGTGCGTGTGAGCCCGGAATCCCTTCACCAGCAGCTTGCTGAAAGGGGAGAGTTGCATAAGGAGAAACTGTATTTCCACAAGGAGCTTCTTGAAGGCCGGCTCCCCTATACCATCGGCGGCGGCATAGGACAATCCCGCCTGTGCATGTTCCTCTTGAGAAAAGCCCATATAGGAGAAATACAAAGCAGCATCTGGCCCCCGGAGCAGCAGGCGGCCCTTGAGAGCCTGTTCTGAGAAGCTGTTATTGAAAGACCCCGAAAGTCATGGAAAGACTTTCGGGGTCTGGTTTTGAACCGGCAGGCTGGACACGGAAGCTCAATCTTCGATGGTAAGGCCGTCGTAGGCCGGGTGAATGGTGGTGCGCAGGCCGGCGGAGAGGTCGGCAAGGACGGCGTCGAAGCGGACGTAGGGGGGAAAAGAGTGTGAAAGGTGAGTGAGCCAGGTGTGGCGGGCGCCGATGCGGTCCGCGAGGGCGACGGCCTCATCGAGAGAGAAATGCGAATGATGCTTCTTGTATCCTACGGTATTGAGTGTCACGTGCTCAAGCCCCTGAAGCTTGGAAAACTC
>JAFZPY010000109.1 GCA_017552475.1 Bacteroidales bacterium
TCATGCGGTCGAGGGTGCCTTCGATGGAATCCCGGCGGGCGATACGAAGGGGCTCGTCGTGGATGTAGGAGGCTGATGCATCAGGGCTCATGGTGCGGTTGTTGGCTATTGACAGGAGGGATTTGAGGACAAGCGTGAGGCGGTTGGAGGGGGCATTGCCGGTCAGGGAGAGGCCGGAGGGAGAGACATCGGGCGTGAGAGTTATTCCATTGGAAGATAGCATGTTGGCAAAGTCTGACGCTTTGAGTCCGGCGATATCGTAGAGGCTGAGGATGTCGCTGAAGAAACCGCCCTCGCCGGGACGGAGGGTCGCGACGCTGCTGTAGCCGCCTTTGATGAAGAGTCCGAAGTGGAATTGATTGGAAGGCTTGGCCGTTTTCTTGAAAATGACCTGTATCCCGTTGGAGAAGGTCCATAGCTCACCGCCGGAGATGGGGTCTGTGGAGGTTTTGCGGATTTTGGTCTTGGCGGAGGTGTTTTGCAGGCCGAGTGTGTCTTTGGCTCCTGTGGGGAAAAGCAGGGGCTGGCGGTCCCAGGCGCGGTTGTATGTTGTGAGGAGGGTGGTGTCCGTCGTGCCGGTCGCGGTGAGGGTGAGATTGGCCTCGCGGTCGAAGATGGCGGAGGCTATGCCGTTGAACAGACGCAGTTCGGTGGCGCTGTCTATATTGCGGTGAGTCAGGCCCATGCGTGTGTTGAGGGGAGCAAGATCGGCGTCGTAGAGGAATGAGGCGGTGCAACGGGCGATGAAATCGGCGTTGGAGGATGATGTGCTCTGCTCCAAGGTGTTGCGCTTGACGTAAAGGGATGCCTTGGCGGTGGTGTATTCATCTATGGATAGATGTCCTCCGGCAATGGTGGAGAGGGCTTCGGAAATGGCTGTGGCTGCGTCGTGGAGGTGCTCTGCGTCGGTACCGACGGTGATGGCGTGGCGTTCGTCACCGGATGTGGCGGAACTGCCGGTGTAGGTGTAGCTGCAGCTGGTCGTGGGGATGCCGCGGGACTGGAGGGCGCGCATGATGCGACGTGTCAGGATGACGTCGAGCTCCTCGGAGAAGTTTTGCATGACGAGAGGCTGGGCGGTGTTCATAAGGGCCTTGGGAGTGCGCTCGCTGCGGTATGTCGCCGTGATGGAGGCAGGCCCCGGGCGGAAGCGTATGGAGGCGGTGTCGACGCGGGTCCATTGGCGTTCCGGACGGGTATTGGGCTTGAAACGGGGGAGAAGCGACAGGGAAAAAATGTCCATCTTGCGGATGACATCGGGGGTGGAGATGTCGCCGGATACGATGATTGCCTGGTCGGTGAGGGATTCGCCGATGAGGTTGAAGGACAGCAGGAGCGTGGAGTCGGCTGCTCCGGAGTTGTATGTGGGGACGTTGTCGAAGTGGAAGGCCGTGACGGGGCCGGAGGTGGAGAAGTATCCGTCCTTGCGATAGCCTATGCCGTGACGGGAGAGGAAGCGGTAGGGCTTGATGTCGGAGAAGTTGTAGAGCGAGTCAAGCATCTTCCTGGGGCCGCGGTCCAGTGCGTCACCTTTGCGGATGACGGCTATGTCGGCGTAGCCTTTGTCGGCGGTGTTCTGTATGAGGTAGTATTTCACACCGCAGCGGAGTTCTCCGCGAACTATGCGTGAGTCCGTGTCGAGCTGGGGCAGGGACTGGGCTGGCATCATTGTTGAACAACATGACAATGCCACGGCTATGAGCAGTTTTTTGACGGCATCCATGGAAAAACAAGGTTTTGATGCAAAAATAAGATAAATATTTCCTATTTTTGCAAGCAATGTGCCCGAATGTTAAATTAAAACAAATAACACAATGAAAAAATTTCTTATTGCAGCAGCCGCCCTTGCGGCGGGCGTTTTCACCATGTCAGCACAGGACATGGCAGTAGCCACAGAGACATTCAACAAGGCCGCAACCATCCTTAACTCCGAAGACGGCAACAAGGCAGAAGCCCTGAAGCTCTTCCAGGAAGCCCTCGTTCAGGGTGAAGCCTGCGGTGATGAAGGCACTGAACTCGTTGCAAACTGCAAGAACATCATACCTGATCTTGCCCTTTCCATCGCCAAGACCCAGCTCAAGGCCGGTTCTTACGATGAGGCCATCGCGGCCCTCGGCAATGCATCCGAGCTTGCCGGCAAATACGGCTCCGAGAAGGTGGCTTCCGAGGCTGCGGAACTTCTTCCCAATGCCTATGTCGCCAAGGGTCAGAACCTTATCAAAGCAAAAGACTTCGCCGCAGCCAAGGACGTCCTCGCTGAGGCTGTCGCTCTTGCTCCCACCGATGGCAATGCCAACTTCCTTCTTGGTACAGCCCTCGTTCAGACCGGTGACACGGAAGGCGCTATCGCAGCCCTAAAGGTTGCCGCAGAGAATGGCAAAGAGGCCCAGGCCGGCAAAGTCCTCGGCAGCACATACCTCAAACAGGGTGTAGCCCTCCTCAAGGCTGGCAAGAACGCCGAGGCCGTCGAAGCATTCGAGACCTCCAACTCTTACGCTCCCAGCGCCCAGGCCTACAAGATGCTTGCAAATACCTACAACAAGCTCTCCAAGAAGACCGAGGCCATCGAAGCAGCCAAGAAATATCTTGAGCTTGATCCCAACGCCAAAGATGCAGCTACTTACAAGCAGCTCATCGAAGTGCTCAGCAAATAGCTTATTGAAGACGCTTGAACTACTGGCTCCGGCCAAGACAGCTGAAATCGGCATCGCAGCAGTTGACTGCGGTGTCGATGCTGTCTATATAGCCGGACCGTCGTTCGGGGCCCGCCGTGCGGCGTCCAATTCCATGGACGATGTCCGGCGCCTTGTGGAATATGCACACCGTTTCGGCGTGCGCGTCTTCCTCACGGTCAATACTATTATATATGAAGAAGAGATCCCGGAGGTCCGGAAGCTTCTTCAAGAGGCGCGGGACGCCGGGATCGATGCACTCATCGTGCAGGATCCGGCAGTCCTGCAGATAGCTGGTGAAGCCGGCATCGACATTCCCATGCATGCCTCGACACAGTGCTCCATACGCACTCCGGAGAAGGCCCGCTTCTATGAAAGCCTAGGCTTCTCCCGCCTCGTCCTTGAACGCGAACTTTCTCTCAAGGATATTACGGAGATATCTTCGACGATCGATGCTGAGATAGAATTCTTCGTTCACGGTGCCCTCTGCGTATGCTACAGCGGTCAATGCTACCTCTCCGAATATCTCACCGGCCGCAGTGCCAACAGGGGCGAATGCGCCCAGCCGTGCCGTTCCCTTTACGACCTCACGGATGCTGCCGGACACACCATTGTCCGCCGCAAAGCCCTTCTGTCCCTGAAGGACTACAATCTCATCACACGCCTGGAAGACCTCGCTGTCGCCGGCGTCTCCTCCTTCAAAATCGAAGGTCGCCTGAAAAACGCCTCCTACGTCCGCAACGTCGTCCGTGCCTACTCCGACGCCCTCGATGCCCTTGTCGCCCGCTATCCCGACCGCTTCTGCCGTTCCTCCTTCGGACGCGTCTCCGGCGGTTTCACCCCCGACCTCGACAAGACCTTCAATCGCGGCTACACTACCCTATGGCTTGACGGTCGCCGCGGCCCCGCCTGGTCATCAATGGATACTCCCAAATCTATGGGCGAAGATATCGGCACCGTCAGTTCCATTCGCCGAAGCGGTCCCCGCATGGACATCACGATACGTCCCGCCAAGACCGCAACCGCCCTGCACAACGGCGACGGCTTTGCGTTCCCATGCCCCGACGGGGACATCATAGGCTTCCGTGCCGACACCTGCAATGGCTTGACAATCAGCACCCGCTCCATTCCGGAGCTCTACATCGGGGCACGCCTCTACCGCAACATCAACACGGCCTTCGAAAAGACGATGGACCGCCAGAACGGTATCCGCGAAATCTCCGTCAACGTCGACCTGACCGTCCTTCCCGACTGTATCCGGGCCACAGCTGCCACCGAGGACGGACGCTCCGCTACCATTGAAATAAATGCCAATGGCAATTCCGCCGAGCAGCCCGGCCGCATGCTTGACACCCTCCGCGCACAGCTCTCAAAACGCACATCCCATTATACATTTTCCGTCAACAGTATCGACAATCCCGAAGGCGCGCAGGTACCTTTCTTTACAGTATCCTCCATCAACGCCGTGCGCCGCGAGCTTGCCGCCAGACTTGACGCCCAACCGGTCAACATGATACCCATGCCCTCCGGCAAAGTCAATCCGTCCGTCCGTGAAGTCTCATCCGTTACGTACAAATCCAACATTGCCAACTCCATCACCCGGGCCTTGTATGCCGGACGCGGAGCATCTTCGACGGAAGATGCATATGAAATTTCACACCGTCCCGGAGCAGAGCTGATGCGCACCAGATATTGTATCCGCTATGAACTGGGAATATGCCCTGTACACCAGCGAGCTGCTGATTCAGGCCCGCTCTTTCTGGTCAACAATTCCCGCCGTCTCGCCCTGGAATTTGACTGTCGTCACTGCGAAATGGTAGTCCGGGAGGCCGGATTGGCATAATATTTATTATATTTACACTCTGTAACCAAAAAACAATAGAATTATGGTAGAAGATCCACTTGAGAGAATCGCCCGTCAGGAGCGCGAAAAGAAAGAACGCGGCAGCGGTCTCCGCACCGTTGTCATTGCACTCGTTGTAGTCGCTTTGGCCCTCGCGGCAGTCCTGGCCTATGTCTGGTACCAGAAATCTTCGCTGGTCAGTGACCTCGAAGCCGAGAAGGCCGATCTTACAGAGCAGATGATTACCCTCCAAAGTGACTTCAACAACCTCTCCTCCGACTACGAGAGCATCAACAGCCAGCTCGACACATCACGCGAGCAGGTTGCCGCCCTCATTGACAAGATTGCCAAGACCGAGGCGACCAACCGTTCCAAGATGCGTCAGTACGAGAAGGAACTCGGTACCCTCCGCAGCATCATGAAGAGCTATATAGTCCAGATCGACTCGCTCAACACCCTCAATAAGAAGCTCACTGCCGACGCTGCCAGCGCCCGTCGTGAAGCCGAGGCCAGCCGCCGCGCCAACGAAGAACTGTCCCAGCAGGTCCAGGACCTCAGCGGACAGGTTGCAGCCGGTTCAGTGCTCAAGGCCCGCGGACTTCGTCTTGAGGCATTCAACAACTCCGACAAAGTCACAGACCGCAGCGGCAAGGTGGCCCGTCTCCTGGCAACGCTTTCACTCGTTGAAAACGAACTTGCTGAGAGAGGTCCCGTCCGCGTATACATCCGCGTCAAGGATCCGGAGGGCATCCTCCTGATCAACTCCAAGTCCAGCGAGTTTACATTCGGCGATGAGATCCTTCAGGCATCCGCATCGCGTGAAGTCGACTATGAAGGCGGAGAGGTCGAGTTGAGCATCTATCTCAATGATATCCCTTCATTCACAAAGGGTATCTACACCGTAGAGGCCTACACCGACAGATCCATGCTCGGCAAGGCTGAACTCCTCCTAAGATAGTAGTGATCTACATCCACGTCCCCTTCTGCAGGAGTTTCTGCACCTATTGCGATTTCTATTCGGAGATTGCCGGGGATTGCAGCATGAACTCCTACGCGGACCGTCTCATAGAAGATATCCGTCAGCGCCGGGACGAGATTTCAAATGAAGTCAATACTCTTTACATAGGTGGCGGCACCCCTTCGGTGCTGCCCCTTTCCGTATTGTCGCGTATTGTAGCAGAGCTCCCTCCGGGGCCTTATGACGAGTTCACTGTCGAGGTCAATCCGGAAGACATCCATGAGAAGGGAATAGATTATGTGCATGGCCTTATCGATTTGGGAGTAAACCGCATCAGTATGGGCGTGCAGTCGTTTGATGACGGAATTCTGCGGTGGATGAACCGTCGGCATGACTCCGCCCGTGCGGAGGAAGCGTACGGGACGCTTCGCCGTGCAGGTATCGGCAACATCAGCATCGACCTTATATTCGGCATGTCTCAGCTTACGGATTCCGTGTGGGAAGAGACGCTGCGCCGTGCCCTGGCGCTCTCGCCAGAGCATATCTCCGCTTACCAGCTGTCGATAGAGGACGGTAGCGCCCTCGCCCGCATGGCCGCGGACGGCAGGTATGTCGAGGCCGGCGACACCCAGTGCCGCCGCCATTACGACATCCTCTGCCGAGTCCTTGGCGCCGCGGGCTACCGCCACTACGAAATATCGAATTTCGCAGTGGCGGGGGCCGAAGCCGTGCACAACAGTGCCTACTGGCGCCGTGTGCCCTACGTCGGCTTCGGCCCCGGCGCGCACTCCTTCGATGGTGCGCGCCGCCGCTGGAACGACAGCTCCCTCACGTCCGGTAAATTCGAATTTGAGACCCTGACACCCCGTGACGCAGAAGTCGAGACAATCATGCTAGCACTTCGCACGTCCGACGGCGTTCCCGCCTCCTATCTTCACGCTCATGCCGACCCTTCAGCTCTATCCTCCGCCCTTGCCAAGGGCCTTCTGGTCTCCTCCGGCACTCATATTCGCATCCCCGAGTACCACTTTTTCATCTCTGACTCCATCATAGCCTCGCTGATATAGATGCTGTCTTAAGTCGCGTCATCCTTGACTGCAGGGCGAGGACCTCAAATACGAAATGCTGTTACGAAAAAGGACGACCATTCAGGCCGTCCTTTCTACGATATTTCAGAAAAATTAGATAGCGATAGTATTCCAAACGGCTGCGTGGAGGTAGGCGTTGACTGCTACTGCGATGAAAGCAAGAGCAATGATGCTGCTCACTACGATGCCGAGAACGCGGAGCCTCTTGAGCCAGATTGCATTGCTCCAGCCGATAGTCTGGAACATGCTCCAGAAACCGTGGTTGAGGTGAAGCCAGAGGGCGACGAACCAGATGATGTAGAGGATGAGTACAACTACATTGCCGAAAGTCTGGTTAAGAAGGGCGTAGGGATTGTTCACTGCCTCGGAGCCTGTGAATTCAAGAAGCTGCATCTTGGCCCAGAAGTGAGTGAGGTGGAATACTATGAAGCCGAGGATCACGAGACCGAGCACGAACATGTTCTTGGCGGACCAGGAGTCAGCCTTTGCCTTGCTGGGAACCTCATATCTCTTGAGGCCGCCTCTCTTGCGGTAATTCTCCACGGAGAGGTAGATGCCGTATCCGATGTGGAGGAGGAATCCGAGGGCGAGGACGGGAACCATCAGTGAGATGAACGGAGTCGACATGAAGTCGCAACCGAGCTTGAACAGGCCGTCTCCGGCTGTAAATAATTTGTCATCCGGCTGTGCGATGCCGTACTTGCCAGTGAAGGTATCGATGACAGAGAAAAGATTGATGGTGGCGTGCAGAAGCAGGAAGATAATAAGGAAAGCGCCGCTGACGCTCTGGATGAACTTCTTGCCGATAGAGGAAGTTAAAAAGTTTGCCATATGGTATAAAAATGCGTTTATAAACGTGTCATATCATGCAAAGATAAATTCTTTCTTGCAAGTTTCATAATATTTCGATAATTTTGTTTTCATGTTCATTACACGCGCAAACGATAATTTTCGGCATATGTACAAAAGAGTATTATTGAAACTCAGCGGGGAAAGCCTCGGCGGCCAGGCCGGCAAAGGCCTTGACACTGCCAGTCTTACAGCCTATGCGGCAGAGATTGCCTCGGCGGCTAAAGCCGGGCTGCAGATTGCTGTTGTCAATGGCGGCGGCAATATCTTCCGTGGCCTCCAGGGCGTCGGCAAAGGCTTCGACCGGGTGGACGGCGACAAGATGGGCATGCTCGCCACAGTCATCAACTCCCTCGCACTCTCGATGTTCATAAAAGATCAGGGAGTCGAGGCGCAGGTATTCACCGCTACCCCCATGGAACCAGTCGCCAAGTATTATATGCGTGACGACGCCGTCAAAGTGCTTGAGCGCGGCGGCGTAGCCCTCATCTCCGGCGGCACCGGCAACCCGTTCTTCACCACCGACTCCGGTGCGGCTCTTCGTGCCCTGGAAATCGGCGCTGACGCTCTCCTGAAAGGGACCCGCGTGGACGGAGTCTACACCGCCGACCCGGAGAAAGACTCCAGTGCAGTCAAATATGACGAGCTTACCTTCGATGAGGCCATCTCCCGTCACCTCAAGGTAATGGATCAGACCGCCTTCGCGCTGTGCTCAGAGGGTAACATGCCGATAATTGTGTTCGACATGAACCAGAGAGGCAATCTCACCGCCCTTCTCGAAGGCCGCAAAGTCGGCACCCTCGTACATGTATAGAAAACCTTATAACTAACGAAAATATGTTACCTCGAGCAAAAGAAATCGTAGACGCCGCCGAGAAGAAAATGAACGACTCGGTAGCCTTCCTCGAAGAGGATCTCAAGACCTACAGGGTGGGCAAAGCCAATCCCACTGTCTTAAATCCCGTCCTCGTAGACTACTACGGCACCGCCACCCCGATACCCCAGGTTGCATCCGTGACCGCTCCCGACGCCAAGACCATTTCCATCCAGCCTTGGGAGAAGAGCATGATTGCAAAGATTGAGAAAGCTATCATCGATGCCAATCTCGGTCTCACCCCGTCCAACAACGGCGAAGTCATCCGCTGCCTTGTGCCCGCCCTCACCGAGGAGCGTCGCAAAGAGCTCATCAAAAAAGCCCGTGCTGCAGGAGAGACAGCCAAGGTGACAGTGCGCAACGCACGCCGTGACGGTATCGACCTGCTCAAGAAAGCCCAGAAGAACGAGGGCCTTTCCGAAGACGGAGAAAAGGAGGGCGAGGACGAGCTCCAGAAACTCACCGACAGGAAGGTGAAGGAGATTGACACCCTCATCGACGCCAAGGAAAAAGACATAATGACCGTATAGCTCCCGTCAGAAAGATGAACAGACGGGTAGCTATACAGGGTTACAGCGGATGCTTCCACGAACAGGCTGCCCGTCTCTTCTATTCCATACACGAAGAGCAGCAGCTTGGCATCGTGGAATGCGCAACATTCGACGACCTTTTCAAATCCCTTAACGAGGGCGCGGCCGACGCTGCGGTGATGGCAATAGAAAACACCGTTTCCGGCGGACTTGTGCGCAATTTCGAACTCCTTCGCAAAAACGACCGCCTAATCAAGGGCGAAGTCTACATACGCATACGTCAGAACCTCCTGGCTCTCCCCGGCCAGACGCTCGAAGACATCAAAGAGGTGCGCACGCACTACATGGCAATCAACCAGACCCGCGACTTCTTTGAACAGAACTGCCCCTGGATCACTATGGTGGAATATGAAGACACCGCCAAGGCAGCAGCCGACATAGCCCGTTCGGGCGCAATGGGAGTCGGTGCCGTGGCCTCTTCACTCGCCGCCAGGCTCTATGGCCTGGAGATTCTCAGGGAGAGCATCGAGACATACAAGGAAAACTTCACGCGCTTCCTCATCTTCGACGACTCCCTCACCATCCCCGAAGACAAAATCGACAAGGCCAGCATCTGCTTCACGCTCCCGCACACACCGGGATCCCTCGCACACATTCTGACGATTCTCTCGTTTTATGATATGAACTTAACACGTATCCAGTCTCTTCCGATCCCCGGACGCAAATGGCAGTACTTCTTCTACGCCGACATACGTTTCGACGCCTATGACCGTTACCGTCAGGCACTTGCCGCTGTCCGTCCGCTCATCGAAGATCTCAAGATACTCGGTGAATACACCTCAGCCCTATGATAATAACACCAGCCAGGAGAACCCGCAGCGTACAGGAATACTACTTCTCCCGCAAGCTCAAAGAGATAGACCGGCTCAACGCCGCACGCACGGCAGCCGGAGAGGACCGCATCATCAACCTCGGCATCGGTTCGCCCGACGGCATGCCCCCGGCATCCGCCGTTGAGGCCCTTCTCGCCGCCGCCCCTCTTCATGACAGTCATGCCTATCAGAGCTACGTCGGACTTCCAGCCCTGCGCCAGGCCTTCGCTGACTGGTATTCACGCTATTATCACGTCACTCTCGATCCCAACTGCGAGATCCAGCCACTCGTCGGTTCCAAAGAGGGCATTCTCCTGACCTCCCTGGCCTTCCTTGACCCGGGCGACAAAGTCCTTGTCCCCGATCCGGGCTATCCGACATACACGTCCGCTTCCCGTCTCACGGAAGCTGAAATCGTTACCTACGACCTCACCGAAAAGCGCGGCTGGCAGCCAGACTTTGATGCCCTCGAAGCCATGGACCTCACCGGCGTCAAGATAATGTGGACCAACTACCCCCACATGCCGACCGGAGCCTCCGCTACCCCCGAACTCTATGCCAGGATCGTAGACTTCGCCCTGCGTCACAATATCCTGATTGTCAATGACAATCCCTATAGCTTCATACTCAACGACAATCCCCTCTCCATCCTCTCGACACCGCGCGCCATGGAATGCTGCCTGGAACTCAATTCCCTCAGCAAAGCCCACAACATGGCAGGCTGGCGTATAGGCTTGATAGCCGGAGCCGCCGATCTCATCGCGGAAGTTCTCAAAGTCAAAAGCCAGATGGACAGCGGCATGTTCAAGCCCCTACAGCTTGCAGCCGTAGAGGCGCTCGCCCAGGGGCCCGAATGGTTCAAGGAACTCAATGACGAATACCGCCGCCGTCGTGTAGCGGCAGGCCGCATCTTCGACGCTGTCGGTGCAAAATATGACCACGACTCCGCCGGACTCTTCCTCTGGGGCCGCGTAGACCGTCCCGGCGAGGAAGTCTCCGACCGCATCCTTCGTGATGCGGGAGTGTTCATCACGCCGGGCTTCATCTTCGGACACAATGGCGACAGATACATCCGCATATCCCTCTGCGCCCCCGTCCCGGTTCTTGAAAAAGCTCTTGACAAGATACTTAAATCACAGGTAAAATGATGACAGTCGGAATAATAGGCCTCGGCCTCATAGGAGGTTCGATGGCGATAGACCTCAAAAGGAGAGGATTTGCAGATACCGTGCTCGGCGTCGAATCCGACCCAGTGAACGAAGCCGCTGCCGGCAAGATAGGACTCGTGGACGAGACCGTGTCATACGACGACTGTATTTCGCGAAGCGATATCATCGTCGTCGCGGTGCCCGTCGGTATTGCCGTAAAGATGGTATGCGACATCCTCGACCGCTTCAAGGATGGTGGTTATACCTCCAAGATTGTCATTGACGTATGCTCCACAAAGGAGCAGATATCCCTTGCCACCCGATATCATCCCTGTCGCAGGCAATACGTCCCCACCCATCCCATGGCCGGTACCGAGTACTCCGGCCCCTGGGCTGCCATGCCAGGACTCTTCGACGGCCGTGCCTGCATCTTTGCAAATCCCGAAGAATCGGACCCCAGGGCACTCCACACTATCGAAAAGCTCTACGCGACCCTCAACATGCGTCCCACCTATATGGACGCATCCAACCACGACGTACACACAGCTTACGTCTCCCATATATCCCACGTCACCTCCTTCGCTCTGGCCCTCACGGTGCTTGAAAAGGAAAAGGACGAAAAACACATCTTCGACCTCGCTTCCGGCGGATTCTCCTCCACCGTGCGTCTCGCGAAGTCCAATGCCGACATGTGGGTCCCCATCCTCACCCAGAACAGGGACAACGTGCTGCGCGTCATTGACACTTATATTGAAAAAATGCAGGACTTCCGAAATGCGATAGCCGATTACGATGCCGACCGCATCCGCTCACTTATCGGCGAAGCCAACCGTATCAAGAAGATCCTGCGCTAACGAACTTTTCAGATATGGACAGAAAACTCGAACTTGTCCCCGTGACCGAATGGGGATTCTTCACGCTCCCGAGGCCGATGATCATTGCCGGCCCATGCAGCGCAGAGACAAAAGAACAGGTCATGGAGACCGCCAAAGGCCTCAGTGACCTTGGAATACATGTATTCAGGGCCGGTATATGGAAACCGCGCACCCACCCCGGATGCTTCGAGGGCATGGGGACCGAGGGCCTGCGCTGGCTCCAGCAGGTCAAGAAAGAATACGGTATGAAGATAAGCTGTGAAGTCGCCAGTGAAAAGCATGTCTACGAATGTCTCAAGTTCGGAGTGGATATGGTATGGATCGGAGCGCGCACTACGGCCAATCCTTTCCTCGTGCAGGAGATTGCTGATGCCCTTCGCGACACAGACATCCCAATCCTTGTCAAAAATCCTGTCAATCCGGACCTCGACCTGTGGATAGGAGCACTGGAGCGCTTCAACAGGGCCGGACACAAAAAGCTCGGCGTCATCCATCGCGGCTTCTCCACCTCACAGAAAATCGATTACCGCAACGACCCGGGCTGGCGCATCGCCATCGAGCTCCGCACCCGCTATCCCGAGCTCCCGTTCTTCGCAGACCCTAGCCACATGGGCGGAGACCGCAAATACTTGCTGGAGCTCTCCCAGCGCGCCCTCGACCTCGGTCTCGACGGACTCATGATAGAGTCCCACTGCAATCCCGACGTCGCCCTGTCAGATGCCAAACAACAGCTCACTCCGGCGGGTCTCAAGGACATGCTCGGCAAGATTGTCGTTCGTGACAACGACACCGACTCTATTGAATACAAGGAGAACATCGATCAGCTCCGTGCCCAGATTGACGTCATTGACGAGAATCTTCTTTTCGCCCTCGGTTCCCGTCTCTCAATCAGCAAGAAAATCGGTCATTACAAGAAAGACCACAACATCGCCATCATCCAGTCCACCAGATGGGAGTCCATCCTCTCAAGGATGACTGAGAAAGGTGCGCAGTACGGCCTGTCACCGGAGTTCGTCTCCGCCGTATTCAACGCCATCCACGAAGAATCCGTCCGCACCCAGAACGAAATCCTCTCCTCTCGGGAAGGCGACTAACGTCGCCTTCCTCTCTTAAATCCGTCATTCTTGACCCGAAGGGTCGAGAATCCCGGAAACGGATATATGAATAGCTTGCGATGCTGTTATTTTGCAGACTTCGTGTGTCACGGCTTATCGTGCATGGAATCTTAAGACAACTATAGCATGAACTTTAAGCGACTAGAAAAATACTTATTATCACTCAATCGGTCTCTCCCGTGGAGAAGGAGGTATGCATTCTTTAACCTTACTACCATCAATTTTTTTACGAATGGCTATTTCATGAAAACTCTCAGAGGATTTCAAGTCAATGACTGGACTATAGAAGAGCAATGGGATGGGCGATGGAAGGTGTACTATGCTGAAAGGGGTGTGGAGAGTTATGTTAAATACTTTATAGCTGAGGAGGAGGCATGTGAATACTACATAGTGCAACTGAAATATTTTTTCACAATGTGGAACTATTAACGGATAGATGTGACTTGGAATATGGACTTCAAACAGTTAAGGCAGGCGGTATCAGAAATAAGAAAAGCGCTCCCATGGAAAAGGAAGCCATATATCATTGGTTTGTCAATGATATATTTGTTCACGAATGGTTATTGGTTCAAAAAGCTTCATGGATTGGAGTTTGCTGGATATATTATAGAAGAGCAATGGGATGGAAGATGGAAAGTGTACTATGCTGAAAAGGTGGAGGAGATTCATGTTAAATGCTTTACCACAGAAGAGGAAGCATGTGAATATTACATGGAAAAATTGAATTTTAAACGCTGATGTTCGGAACTATTAATTGAACAGGTAAATAAGATTATTGTATCAGTTAAATAAGGCGCCGTCTAAAAATGAAGCTGACTATGTATACACTTAATGATGCAGTAAATACACTGCTTAGATTGGCAGACGAGCAATGTATAAACACATTGTCGGGGAATAATGTATTCATAAAAAGATACGATATTGAGGCGCCTTTTAAAGATAAAGAAGATGTCGTCAGATACATTCTGGAATGTATCGTTAAGCATGATGTGTATAGCATCGAGCAAATTAATGAGGATATTAATAATTATACGAGAAGAGGGCTTAATATAAAATGGACAGACTTGACTTTATACTATTCTACACCATCCGAGTCCTATTTTGTGGTTAATCTTATCCCATCAGAAACGCAGGTTGAAACTCAATACCATGTCGGTATCATCTGCACGATGAATAATTTAGAGAATAAGCCGTATAATCTAAATGATTATGTCGATGAGATGATTAAAAGGTGGGATATAAAACAAATCTAGTTGGCTACATGAAACATACGTTATGTTTAATATTCTCTGTATTGTCTCTCTCTGGCTGTGAGAAATTTGTCGGATTTGGTTATCATTTCTATGATGATAACAGATTGTCTGTTTATTGTTATATTCCAGATTGGGATGATAACAGCCCTAAGGATACATTAATAAATTTCAGCAAAGAAGATTTATGGAATCTGTCTTTGTGCTTGGGAGAAGATAATGTATTCCATGGAAATATTAGTTATGGATTAGGAACGCTGGACAAACTATATAGTAGCTGGAATGCGGACACGGTATCATTTTTTATTTTTGATAAGGATGTCGTTGATAACACACCTTGGGCAGATGTCGTTCAGAACTATATGGTATTGCAAAGATATGATTTCACCAAGGCGGATTTGGAAAGGATTCGTTGTCAGATCTACTATCCTCCTACAGAGGCGATGAAGGATATCCGCATGTGGCCGAGGTATGAGAGTGTCAGAAAATTTAGCCTTCCCTAAAAGTGTGAATTTCCTCTTTATTGTATTATATGGAGAGAGAAAAAATAAATAACGTAGAAAGATTCTTTATTCTGAAGACCCTGATTAGAGAATTAGGGATTATCATTGTATTGGCTTCTGTTTTTTGGATCTTGAAGGATGGCTATTTTATAATGAGTTGTTGTAAGAGCGCTTTTTTGATAAGTTTGGCGTTTATATGTCATCTTGGAATAGAAGTCTTTTCGGCTTTAGACAACAATCGTTGGCGGATAAAACTCGCAAACGAAGAATATCAGGTATATAAAGCGATTATTCTGATTATTCTAAATGCATTAGTCCTTCTACTAACTGGGCCAAATGAAAGAATCTATTCTATTTTCATCGTCCCGATAATACTGTGGGGAATGATGATTATGATTCGTAGAATTCGTAATATTGGGAATAATTAGAATCCATCAAACATCTGATGCTATTGACCATGGGAAAGAAATTTCACTGGATGAGGCTCAATCAGGGAAATGTTCCGCAAATTCAAAGAGGCGATAATCCTGGATTAATGATATACCAACCATTTAAGTAAGATGTAATTATGAGACCCCTTTTTGATTACTGTTATTACAGAATATCTAAAGCATATAAGTCATTTGGCGATACAGATTATTGTAATTGGGGCTATTGGGTTATGTTTGCTTCTTTTGGCTTCATCGCTTCAGCAATAACGACATTGGTGTTGCATGCGTTTCAGTTAAAACTCAATAAAGCAATAGTTATCATGGTGTTTGTGCCTGTTGGCGTATTGGACATAATATATGGAATTCTAGTGGATAATAGAATTAAGCATAAGAAGTTCGAACGATTAGATGAAAAGTATAAAAATGAACGATTTAAAAAGACGAAGGGCTGGCTGGTGTTCCTATATGTAATAGGTACGCTTATTATGTATTTAATATCATTGTGCTTATGCGGTTATTGGGCCAGTATAAAGTAGTGGTAACAACGACTCACGATGCCGTGATGGAGAGCGTAAAACTCATTTACGGTAGCAATGTTGACTTTGGTGAAAGCGTGTCCATGTGCTGCTGGATGACCATGGACCCTCTCGCCGAGAAGTACTACCACATCATCCCCTACGTCTACTGCGCCGGGAATCCGATAAATCTTGTGGATCCTGATGGAATGGACTGGTACGAATGGACCGATGAAAAGGGGAATATTCATCAGCAGTGGTTCGATTCGGAAAAAGAATCTTATAAAGACAACGATGGTAATCTCTGGCGCAGGGTAAGTAAAAACTTCCTAAGTACATGACAGAAATTCAAACACAAAGTCGCGAAAAATCGAGGTCTTTTCCAAATTTTGTCATGTACTAAGAACGAAAGCTTTAAAGAATACGTGGATTTTTATTCGTGTGATGATCCTGTGTTATTCTGTTTTACAATATCATTGAGGCCCGGGGGATCAGAGCATGGAGAGCAAGGTGGATTCGAAGACGGTTTTTTCGTTGTCGGTCAGGAAGAAGACTTCAATGGGGACCTGGAATAGCCTCTCTTTGAGAGTCTCAGATATTTTGGGGGTGTCAACCACTCTCTGGGCGTCTTTTTCGGTGGTGGCGATGACGGCGGTAGGGTTGGCGGCGGAGACCGACGCTATCATGCGGAGGTCGGAATTGGAGTACTTGTGATGGTCGGGGAAGTTGATGCCGCGGATGATTTTGTATTTGTCCGAGAGGTAGTGCCGCAGTGGCGTGTCGCGGGCGATGCCGGTGAACAGGACGAGGCGGTGGGAGTAGGTGTAGCGGGGGTCGCCTTCGGGGAAGACGGGCGTCATGGGGCAGTAGCTGATGGAGGTGAAGAGGAGGGTCTGTTCGCGGCCACGGCGACTCTGGCCCTTGCAGGTGGCGTTGCTGTAGGATGAGATGCCGAGCTTGTTGGCCCAGAGGCTGCGTTCCCATTCATTGAGGTAGGCAGGGCATTTGGTGACAATGATGATGTCGGCATCGGCGGTACGGGACGGGAAGTCGCGCAGGCGGCCGATAGGGAGAAGGCGGTCGGTGTGGAGAGGACGGTTGTAGTCGATGAGGAGGATGTTGACCGTGGCATCGAGACGGCGATATTGGAATGCGTCGTCAAGGACTATGATGTCTGTCGCGGGGATGTTCTTGTCTTTGCAGCGGCGTGCTTTGCGGGATGTCTGGAGCTTGTCCGGATGGCAGAGGAAGTCGGCGCCTTCGACCCTGTTGCGGTCTACCGCGACGGTGACATTGGGGAATTTGCGCGCCATCTGGAGTGGCTCGTCACCATAGAGGGTGGCGGTGCCGTCGGGCGTGACGTGCTGAAAGCCGCAGGTGTGGCGTTTGTAGCCGCGTGAGAGGACCGCGATATTGGAGCTGCTCCAGCGCTCGCTGCCCAGGAGGGTGCGGATTATCATCTCCGTGTGAGGGGTCTTGCCTGTGCCGCCGACGGTGATATTGCCGACGCAGATTGTGGGCACTTCGGCCTTGTGACGTTTTTTCAGCCCGCTCCGGTAGAGGAAGTCGCGGACGGCCAGTGTCAGGGTGTAAGGGAATAAAAGTATCCGGTCTATCATCTCTTTTTCGTAAAATCAGACAAATATACGTATTTTTGCAGAAAATTTAGCCGGCTCCGGCCGTGTGTGACATAAATATATATATGAAAATCGGCAATCTGGACCTTGGTGACCGCCCGGTGCTTCTCGCTCCGATGGAGGATGTGACTGACGCTTCTTTCAGGATTATCTGCAAGGAGTTCGGCGCAGCCATGGTCTATACCGAGTTCATTTCGTCGGACGGACTCATCCGTGATGCCGCCAAGGCTGTTGCCAAGATGAAGACTTCCGATGAGGAGGCTCCGGTGGCCATCCAGATTTACGGGAGCATTCCCGAGGCGATGGTGGATGCCGCGAAGATGGCCGACAGGGCCGCGGAGATTGCTGGGGGGCACGGGGCCGATATCATTGATATAAATTTTGGTTGCCCTGTCTCCAAAATCGCGGGAAGAGGGGCCGGGAGCGGCATGATGAAGGAGCCTGACAAGATGGTTGCCATTACCAGGGCTATCGTGGAGGCTGTCGGGAAACCGGTGACGGTGAAGACGCGGCTCGGTTGGGATGAAAATTCCAAGATTATCGTGGATTTGGCAGAGAGGTTGCAGGATGTGGGGATAAGCGCCATTACCATACATGGCCGGACGCGCTGCCAGATGTACAAGGGTGAGGCTGACTGGTCTCTTATCGGGGCTGTGAAGGCCAATCCGCGCATGCACATTCCTGTTATAGGCAATGGTGACATCAATTCAGCCGTGAAGGCGCGTGATGCGTTTGAACGTTACGGCGTGGATGGAATCATGGTGGGACGCGCTTCGTTCGGGCATCCGTGGATTTTCAGGGAGATCAGGCATTTCCTTGATACGGGCGAAGAGATGGCACCGATGAGTGTCGTGGACAGGGTGGAGCTGGCGAAGCGGCATCTTGCATTGTCGCTCGCGCTTAAAGGACCTGTGACGGGAGTGCTCGAGATGAGGCGGCATCTAAGTTGCTATTTCAAGGGATTGCCGGATTTCAAGGAGACACGTATCCGGCTTGTAACGCTTAATGATCCTTCGGAGCTCGTGAAGACTTTGGATTATGTCGCCGGGCGCTGGGGAAACGAACCGCTGACCGAGAGCGCCAGCGTATATGGATTATAGTAATATGAGAGAGATCAAGACTATCGCCATCCTCACTTCGGGGGGAGACGCACCGGGCATGAACGCCTGCATCCGTGCGGTCACGAGGGCCGCTATTTTCAACAATATGAGAGTCATCGGAGTCTATCGCGGCTACGAAGGCCTTATCAACGAGGAGTTCCAGGAGATGACGTCTTCTTCTGTGAGCAACACCATCCAGAGGGGCGGTACCATCCTGAAGACATCCCGCAGCAAGGCTTTCCTTACTCCGGAAGGACGCCGGCAGGCTTATGATAACATGGTTAAACATAGTATTGATGCGCTCGTGGTGATTGGCGGCAATGGTTCTCTCACAGGGGCGCAGCTGTTTGCCCGCGAGTATGACATCCCTATAATCGGCCTGCCGGGAACCATTGACAATGATCTCTACGGCACGGACCAGACCATCGGTTACGATACCGCGCTCAACACCATAGTGGAGTGCGTGGACAAAATCCGCGACACGGCAAATTCCCACGACCGTATCTTCTTCGTGGAGGTGATGGGTCGTGATGCCGGCTTCCTTGCGCAGAACAGCGCCATCGCTTCGGGTGCCGAGGCTGCAATCATTCCGGAGGACAAGACCGACGTCGACCAGCTCGCCGAGTTCATCGGACGCGGCGTGCGCAAAAGCAAGAACAGTTCCATCGTCCTCGTGAGCGAGAGTCAGAAAGACGGCACAGGCGGCGCACTGTATTACGCCGACCGTGTACGCAAGGAGTTCCCTGAATACAATGTCCAGGTGACTATCCTCGGACACCTGCAGCGCGGCGGAACCCCCACGGCCAATGACCGTATCCTCGCCAGCCGCCTCGGCTACGCCAGCATCGAGGCCCTTATCGAGGGCCAGCGCAACATCATGGTGGGTATCTCCAACGATGAAATCGTCTACGTCCCCATCCAGCGCGCCATCAAGATGGACAAGCCCATCAAGAAAGAACTCATCGACGTCCTGTCGGTGCTGTCGATGTAGTGCTTGAACATTAATTTGTTAAATCCCTGAAAAATTTCTACCTTTGCGGTCCCTATTATGTGTAGGGATCGCAATTTTTTATGTTAAACCATTAAAGATCAAGACAGTGGACACACTAAGTTACAAGACAGTATCGCTCAATGCAGCGACTGTAAAGAAAGAGTGGCTTGTCATTGACGCTACGGATCTCGTCCTCGGTCGTCTTGCATCGAGGGTTGCTCTTGTCCTCCGCGGCAAGAACAAGCCCGGCTTCACTCCTCATGTTGACTGCGGTGACAACGTCATCGTCATCAACGCTGAGAAAGTGCGCCTCCTCGGCAAGAAGATGACCAACAGGGTCTACACCCGCTACACCGGATACCCCGGCGGACAGCGCTTCACGACCCCCAAGGAGATCCTCGCCAAGAGACCTGCCGAACTCGTAAGGAGGGCTGTCAAAGGCATGCTCCCCAAGACCCGTCTTGGTGACAGACAGATCACCAACCTGTATGTATATGCAGGTCCTGAGCATCCTCACCAGGCACAGAACCCCAGAACAATCAAGTTAAACGAAATCTAAACAGAGCACATGGAACAGAAACACGCCCTTGGAAGACGTAAATCAGCAGTAGCTCGTGTTTATGTTGTCGCCGGAAAAGGCAACATCGTGATCAATGGCCGTGAGTTGGCAGACTACTTCAAGGATGCCTCACTCCAGTACATTGTGAACCAGCCTTTCGAAGTTACCGGCACAGCAGGCCAGTTTGACGTAAAGGTTACTCTCGCAGGAGGTGGTACCAAAGGTCAGGCAGAGGCCGTAAGACTCGGAATCGCCCGCGCACTTTGCGAGGTCGACAAGGAGGCTTACCGCTCCGCCCTCAAGGCCGCAGGCTTCCTCACCCGCGATCCCCGCGAAGTCGAGAGAAAGAAACCCGGTCAGCCTGGTGCACGCCGCCGCTTCCAGTTCAGCAAGCGTTAATCCGCTGACGATACTGATTTACATCATTTGCACAGTCCGGTGCGACATAATCCACGGACCTTTTTCCGGATGCGACATCCGGTGGAGCTACCGGAGGATTGCCGGGACTGCGGAAAATCCCGGAGACTGACTTTAGAAGCCACTACTCCGTGATTGATGAAAAGAGCCTCTCAAGGTGGATAGGCAAACCTTGAAAGGATAGTTAAAAACAATATTAACAATTACCGAAAATGCCCAGAACAAATTTCCAAGAATTGCTTGATGCAGGTGCACACTTCGGACATCTCGCCCGCAAGTGGAACCCTAAGATGGCTCCGTATATCTTCATCGAGAGAAACGGCATCCACATCATCGACCTGCACAAGAGTATCGTCAAGATAGACGAGGCCGCCGAGGTTATGAAGGAACTCGCCCGTTCAGGTCGCAAGATCCTTTTCGTAGCCACCAAGAAGCAGGCCAAAGAGGTAGTGTCTGAAAAGGCCCTGTCCGTAAATATGCCTTCTGTGACCGAGCGCTGGCCTGGTGGAATGCTTACAAACTTCCCCACCATCCGCAAAGCGGTCAAGAAGATGAACACCATCGACAAGATGAAAGAAGATGGTACCTATGATAAGCTCGCCAAGAGAGAGCGTCTCCAGATCGATCGCCAGAGAGCGAAACTTGAGAAGAATCTCGGTTCCATCAAGGATATGAGCCGTCTCCCTTCAGCCCTTTTCGTTGTAGACGTACAGAAGGAGGCAAATGCCGTCAAGGAGGCCAACCGCCTCAACATTCCGGTTATCGCTATGGTTGATACATGTTGCGATCCTACTCCGATTGATTACGTGATTCCGGCAAACGACGACGCCACAAAGTCCATCGAGGTTATCCTCAACGTACTTTGCGCAGCAGTTCAGGAAGGTCTCAGCGAAAGGAAGCTTGAAAAAGAGAAAGCCGATGCCGCAGAGCAGGCAGGTGCAGAGGCTGCACAGGCTGGCAAGAAACTCCGTCCCCGCAAAGGCGCAAAGCCTGTTGACGTGGAGGCAGAGGCTGCCGAGGCCGCAGTTGAAGCTCCCGCTGCAGCAGCAGAGGAGGAAGCTCCCAAGGCTGAATAAGTATCATCATTTAACAACAGAAGATTATGGCTATCGCATTAGCAGACATAAAGAAACTCCGTGACATGACCAGCGCCGGCATGATGGACTGCAAAAAGGCCCTCACCGAGGCTGACGGCGACTTCAAGCGTGCCGTTGAGATCCTTCGTGAGAAAGGCAAGTCCACTCTCGCCAAGCGTGGTGACAACGAGACAAGCCAGGGCGCGGTTCTTTCCCGCGTAAAAGGTGGCAAGGCCATCCTCGTTTGCCTCGGTTGTGAGACTGACTTCGTAGCCGCTACTCCTGATTTCAAGACCCTCGCCGGTGCCATCGCCGACAAGGCTATTGAAGCATTCCCCGCCGATCTCGAGGCCCTCAAGGCTGAGAAGCTCGCCGAAGGTTACTCCGTAGAGGAGGATATCACCAACCAGGCCGGCAAGACAGGAGAGAAGCACGTCCTCGCATACTACGGTTCCCTCGAGGCTCCGTACGTATCCGAATACGTTCACTTCAACGGCAAGCTCGGCGCTATCGTCGCCTTCAACAAGGAGATCTCCTCTGAGCTCGCACGTGGCATCGCCATGCAGGTTGCTTCAATGAACCCTGTAGCTGTTGACGCTGAGTCCGTTCCCGCTGAGGTCCTCGAGTCTGAGCGCACCGTCGCTATCCAGAAGACCAAGGAGGAGCAGGTGCAGAAGGCTGTTGACGCCGCCCTCAAGAAGGTCGGCATCAACCCTGCCCACGTTGACTCTGAGGATCACATCGAGTCCAACACTGCCAAAGGCTGGCTCACTCCCGAGCAGGCTGAGCAGGCTCGCCAGATCATCAAGACCGTCGGCGAGGAGAAAGCTGCCAACCTTCCCGAGCAGATGGTTCAGAACATCGCCAACGGCCGTGTTCAGAAGTTCCTCAAGGAGAACACCCTCGCAGAGCAGGAGTACCAGCTCAGCGACGACAAGAAGTCTGTAAAGGACGTTCTCGCCGCCGCAGACAAAGAGGCCCGTATCCTCTCCTTCAAACGTTTCTCCCTCAGCGACTAATTCCGCTGACAGAATATACCTCGCAGAGGCCGTCCTTCCGGGCGGCCTCTGTTGCTTATAGAACTCTTAAGCAGACTTGCCTGCCCAGACCGCGGAACAACTTAACAAGGGTGGAGAGCTGAATGTCTGCGTGACCTCTCTCTATCCTTGAGATAAAACTTTTTTTTGTCCCGATTTTGTCGGCAAGCTGTTCTTGCGTTAGTCCGGCTTTGAGGCGTTCGTCCCTCAACTGTTCACCAATAATGAAAGCATCGCACTCCAGTTCAAATTGTTCCCGCTCAGAAGTCCCTGTTGCACCGAAGTCCTCTGAAATAAGTTCCTCAATGGAAGTAAGATTCAATTTGTTATTCATTGTGTTGCCCCTTTTTCTGTTTAAAATATTTCTTCATTAATGCCTCTGCCTTATCTAATTGATCCAGCGGCGTTTTCTGCGTCTTTTTCTGGAATCCGTTAAACAGGATGACAAGGTCTCCTTCGTCAAAGCAGCAGAAGATTCTGTATATATTATTGTCGTGCTCAATACGTATCTCAAAGAGCCCTTTTCTTCCCTCTATTGACCTCAAAAACTTAGAGGGGATTATTTCTACAGTCATAATCAGGGTAAGTACCTGATATGTTTTTTAACGTTTCCCTATCTAATGTCTTCCTGAAATCCTTAAAATGGTTCTCAAAGATAACCACCTGCCTCACGAACTCTTTTTTCATACAGCGCAAAGTTAACTAATTAGTGAACATATTCCAAATATTTAGGGTGTTAAGTGACATAAGCGACACGCTTAATGATATCAAATATAGTCAGAGTCGGGATAAAATACAATACCGACTATTGGCCACAGGACGAATATGAATATGTGTTGCGATTGTCGGACGGAGGTGCTATATTTGTTGAAATGTTTGCACACGATATGAGATCCCTTTTTCTGACTACCTTTGCGCTGCTCTCTGCATTGAATCTCTTCGCGCAGGAGAATAAACAACCCGATATTAAATACTGGTATGAAGGTCCCTTGACCGTGGATGATTTTTCGGTGAGGAAGATCAGTCAGGTCGGCAGTTATAGTGACAACATGATTGCCTCATGGCTCGACTATACAATTTCTTCTGCAAGCAAGAGAATCAAAACCGGCAATCTTTCATATTCCCGGCCTGTCACTTTGCTTTATATGGACAAACTGGAATCATGGATCGATCCTGCGCAGTTCACCTTGTGGACCATGCGGTATCAGCAGACCTATTTCGATATTGCTGAATGCACCAGAAGGGAACTTCAGGCCGCGTTTGATACAACGGCCAATGGGTATTCCGATAAATGGGAGTATTACAAGAGACTCTTATCTTCAAGAAGCGAGACCTATTTCCAGGAGACGGCTTATGGTCGTGATACCACCATGGTGGCATATTACGAGGCCCTGTATAAGGATAAACTTGATGGATTAGGGGAAATACCTGCCGCAGAGGTCGAGGCTTCCGGCGCAGGGACGGGACTTGGATGGTTTATAGGTTATTCTTCTGAAATATATACCGGAGGCATGCGTGACTGGCTCGGGGCCGGGCATAAGTTTGCATTCGGTTTCGATCTATGGCGGAACAACGCGTTCATGTCATTGGTATTCGGTCTCGGTGGCGCCGGAAAACTAAGGAAAGACGGGTTCTATTATGATGATCACATGAATTATCATTGGAATACGGAAAAAAATAATGGCGCGTATAATATTGATTTGGATTTTGGCTATCGCGTATACGATGCGCCTTATTTGGGAATCGCTCCGTTTGCCGGAGTGGGATTAGGGGGCTTCGATCAGAACACGGACATGGAAAAGGACAAATCAAGTTCTCTTTTCGGGCTGAGACTCGCTCTCGGAGCGAATTTTGACGTAAAGTTGCGACGGTCCCTGGATACCAATTCTACATATTCTGAGAGTATATTGAGATTCCAGGTTTATGGGGCCTGGACAGACTGTGCTCCGGGAGCATATTATTCCATCAATGCGGGGGTAGTGCTGGATTGGGTCGGATGGCTTAATTCTAAGGTGTCGCTGCGGCGGAGGTAGATTTATGGTAAAAAATCACTATCTTGCAGTGTTGTTATAGACATTGGGATAGATGATGAATAATAAGATTTCCATAGTTGTAAAGGAAGGGATTGAGGGCCTGCCGGAGTGTCTGGCGGGTTGGAGGGAGGTATATGTCGTGTTTGACAGGAATGTGAGTGAGGTGGTGGAGGATATTGTGTCGCATTGCAGGGAAGTGAAGGGATCGCTTGAGATTGTGGCGACGGAGGAGGAGAAGCGAATTGAGACCGTGATGGGGATTGTCAGGTGGCTGATGGATAAGGGGGCGTCGCGGAAGGCGCTGGTACTGGCAGTCGGCGGTGGTATTACCACTGACATGGCGGGATTTGCGGCGTGCATTTACAAGAGAGGAGTAGCGTATGCCAATGTGCCGACGACTTTGCTTGCGCAGGTGGACGCGGCGATCGGAGGAAAGACCGGCGTGAATGTGGATGATTACAAGAACATGGTCGGCGTGATTCGTCAGCCGGCGTTTACTTATATTTGTGCTGATGTGCTCAGGACGCTGCCGCGACGGGATTTTCTGTCCGGGGCGGCGGAGCTGGTGAAGACATTTATCTTGGAGGACGGGGCTCCGCATTATGAGGATGCTGTCGCCCTGTTGGCGTCGCTTCGTGACGGGACTCCGCTGGGTGCGGTCATGACGGAGCTTGCGCGGCTTGTCGAGGCGGCGGCGGGAGTGAAGGCCGGGGTAGTCAGCCGCGACGAGTTTGAGACTGGTGAGAGAAAGAAGCTGAACCTGGGGCATACGTTCGCTCATGCCCTGGAGCACGAGGCGCGGCGGACCGGGACGGACCTCACCCATGGAGAGGCTGTGGCTGTAGGGATGATACTGGCTGCGGAGTTGTCGGAGAGAGTCGGTGTGGCTCCTGAGGGCCTTGCAGAGAGGTTGAGAAGGGATTTTGTGGCGGCTGGATTGCTGGTTGAGTCGCCGTTCCCCGTCTCAGTGCTGCGCGATGCGATGACAAAAGATAAGAAAGCCGAAGGAGACATTGTCCATTTCGTGTTGATGCGCGGGATAGGAGATGTCGTGTTCGTTGATATTGATCCTTTGAAGATATGATTTGTACTACATTACAGCATAAAAATCTGGCTCAGATACAGCAGATTCTCGAAGGGCTGGAGATGGCCGAGATAAGACTTGACCGCTGCGAGCTTTCGGATGCGGATATTGAGCTTTTGTTTTCGTCCTCGGACGTGCCTCTTGTTGCTACATGCCGTATTGCGGAGGTAGGGGCCAGGGCCGCCGAGGAGAAGCTCATGAAGGCCATTGAGGCTGGAGCTAAGTATGCTGATCTGGAGATTGAGGCTCCTGCACCGATAGGGAAGCGCATCAGGCATGCGTGTCAGGAGTATGGGACCATGTTGATCCGTTCTTTCCATGACTTCCATGGGACGGCGCCGCTGGAGGTGTTGCAGTCGCAGGTGGATAAGTGTTCGAAGTTCGGGGCTGACGTGGTGAAGATTGTTACGACCTCGCATGGCGATGCGGACAATGCCATCGTGCTGTCGCTTTATGAGTCCAATCCGCCGTCGAGGCTGATCGCTTTTGCGATGGGGGCTGAGGGCCGTGCGACCCGTGTTGACTGCCTGCGCATGGGGGCGCCGTATACTTATGCCTGCCTGTCTGGTGAGGCGGCTGCTCCGGGGCAGTGGGACGTGGCAGATATGGCTGCCGCTGTGTATGGTGGGCATCGGTTTGTGAAACCGGCCGAGGCTTTGAGAATGCCGGCCTCCAAGAGCGTGGCGCAGAGGGCGATTATCGCGGCCGCTCTTGCTGAAGGCACTTCGCATTTGTCGGGTTATACCCCTTGCGGGGATAATGAGTCAGCGCTTGCAGTGGCCCGTGCATTGGGCGCTGACGTGACTGTTGATGGTACGACTGTGACTATCAGGGGAATTGCCGCGACTCCGGGAGCCTTGGCATTGTCTGAATTGAATGTGGGTGAATCGGGCTTTTTGACCCGTCTGATCATTCCCGTGCTCGCAGTCCTGGCTTCCGGCCCGGTGCGGATTACGGGGGAGAAGACGCTTCTTCGCCGCCCTCTTGCCGGGGCTCAGGATATCATGGCAGCCTTCGGAGTGACGCTCGTGTCGGAGAATCCGGCACCGCGAAAGACTGATTGCCTTGTGCCTTTGTCAGTCAACGGACCGCTTGTCCCGGGGCGTGCCGATGTGAGCGGACGTGATGGTTCGCAGTTGATTTCTGGTTTATTGACGGCTTTGCCGCTGTGCTCCGGACCGTCGACTGTGAATGTGTCTGATCCTAAGAGCATTCCTTACATGTTCATTACCATGGATATTTTGAGGAAGTTCGGGATTGATATTATCAATGAGATGGAGGGGGATGAGGAGTTCCTGGAGACGCAGGACTGGTCGCTGTGCACCGGGATGTCGTTCCGCATAAAGGGTGGCCAGAGGTTGCATGCGGCGGATATCAATATTGAGGCAGACTGGAGCGGTGCGGCTGCGTTCATGGTCGCCGGTGCTGTGTTCGGAGGAGTCGAGCTGGAGGGGCTGGATACGCAGTCGTTGCAGGCAGACCTCAGTATTATGGATATTTTGATGGATGCAGGGGCGAGTATGTCGCAGCTTGAGGGTGAGACCCCGACGACAGGACCGCTGCATATACAGAGAGCTCCGCTGGATGCTTTTGATACGGATGCCAACAACTGCCCGGACCTGTTTCCGATGATAGCGGTGCTGGCGGCGTTCTGCGAGGGAGAGAGCCATATTCTCGGAGTCGGACGCCTCACTCACAAGGAGAGCGACCGGGCTGCCGCCATTGTGGATATGCTCACAAGGATGGGCGTGCCGGCGCGGATTCATGAGGATGAGATGACTATTTCGGGTATGGGACTGACCAGGCGGCTGCTCACGGGCAATCTCCTCCGCGGAGGCGAGTTTACCTCAAGTCATGATCACAGGA
>JAFZPY010000110.1 GCA_017552475.1 Bacteroidales bacterium
AAAACCTCCGCCTGTTCCGCGAGATGAAAGAAGGCAAATACGCCGACGGAGAGAAAGTGCTCCGCGCAAAGATTGTCATGGCACATCCCAACATGATGTTCCGTGACCCCCTTCTCTACCGCATCAAGCATGCACACCACCACCGTACCGGTGACAAATGGTGCATCTACCCGATGTACGACTACACCCACGGCCAGTGCGACTCCATAGAACACATCACCCACTCCATCTGCACCCTCGAATTCGATGTGCACCGCCCCCTTTACGACTGGTTCATCGAGACCCTCGGTATCTACCCCTCACATCAGTACGAATTTGCCCGTCTCAACCTCACATACACCCTTATGAGCAAGCGCAAGCTCCTTGAACTCGTCCAGAAAGGCATTGTCAGCGGCTGGGATGATCCCCGCATGCCGACTCTCTGCGGTGTGCGCCGTCGTGGCTACACTGCCGAGGCCCTCAAGATGTTCTGCGACAAGATCGGCGTATCCAAACGCGACCAGCTCATGGACATACAGCTTCTCGAATGGTGCGTTCGCCAGGACCTCAACGCCCGCTCCAACCGCTACATGGTAGTCCAGGACCCTATCAAAGTCACTATCACCAACTGGGAGCCCGGCAAAGTCGAGATGTTCTCCTGCCCGCTCAATCCAGCCGATCCTGACGGAGCCAAGCGCGAAGTGCCCTTCACAGGTGAACTCCTCATCGACCGTGCCGACTTCATGGAGGACGCGCCCAAGAAATTCTTCCGTCTGCGCCCCGGTGGCGAAGTCCGTCTAAAATACACCTATATCATCAAATGTGACGAGGTCATCAAAGATGCGGAAGGCCGCGTAGTCGAGCTCAAATGCTCCTACGACCCCTCCACCCATCCCCAGTCCGGCGAGTGGCGCTCAGTCAAAGGCACCATCCACTGGGTATCGGCATCCCACGCCCGCGAGATCGAGCTCCGCAACTACGACCGCCTATTCACTCTCGCTGACATGAACGCAGTTCCCGAAGACAAGGACTACAAGGACTTCCTCAATCCTGACTCTCTCATCGTCTCCAAGGGCTATGCAGAACCTGCCCTCATCGACGACGCCTCCGGCATTGCAGTCCAGTTCGAGCGCACCGGCTACTACTTCGCCGACCGCGACTCCACTCCTGACCATCCGGTCTTCAACAAGACCACGGCCCTCAAGGACTCCTACAAACCAGAATAAAAGAAAAGAGACGCCCGACGGCGTCTCTTTCTTATTTACGTGTGACGTGGAACAACCCGGCGTTTAGCCCCCAGCAGCCGTCCTGTATTACAGGCACCGGGATGCCGTCAAGATTGTTCTCATAATGCAACTCATCCATAAACGTGTGCGAGTGGCCACCCACAATCAGGTCCACCCCGCGTGTCTTGCTGACAAGCTCGCAGTCCATGACCGTCTCTTCACCCTCGAAGCCTATGTGAGTCAGACCGATGATAAAGTCGCATCCGTCGGTATCACGGAGCCTGGCCGCGTATTTGTTGACCTGCTCCACAGGGTCGAGATAAGGCAGACGGTCAACCACATCGCGGTCCACGACCGAACTCAAGTCGGTCAGGAGACCGATGATGCCGATCTTCATACCAGCCTTCTCCACGATAACATAAGGCTTGATATACTTGCCAAGCTCAAAAGGAGAAAAATCATAGTTGGCGCATACTACAGGAGACTTGCATGCCGAGACACGGCGTGCGAGGTCTTCGATGCCGTTGTCAAACTCATGGTTGCCGAGAGCTACGGCATCGTATCCTATGGCATTGATAACATCAATCTCCAGGTCTCCGCCAAGAATCGTGAAATAAGAAGAGCCCTGGCTGAAATCTCCGGCATGAAGCAGAAGCACGTTCTCCGCTCCATCGGCCTTCCTCACTGAGTCGATGAATGCAGCTCTCTCGACGACACCGCCGAGAAGGGTGGAGTCATCGACCTGGACAGGCTCGAAATGGCTGTGCGTATCATTGAAATGCACAATGGTAAGCCCCTTGGGCTGCTGCGAGCAGGAAATCACCGCCGCGCAGGCGCATATTGCTGTAATTATCTTATTCATAGTATAAATGCTACTCATAAACTACCCTGCCATCCTTCTGATAGACAATCGGCTTGCCTTGTGCCGTCTGCTCACGGATGTAATCAACCATGAAATCCCCCATCATCACGTCGTACATGCGGAGGTCAAGTGCGTTCTTCGCCGCGAAGATGTCGTCCCCGCCGTTCAATACGAAGCTGATAGCCGCGACACCGTACACTTTGTTGTCCTCAAGAGGTTTGCCTCCGATAGTGACCGACTTGAGACGGCCGTCCCTGACAACGCAGCGAACGCCTCCCACAATCTGGAAACGGCGTGTGCCGGCGAACTGCTCCAGCAGAGCCCTGATATCACGTCCGTACAGTTTGAGATAGCATACGCTGTTCTTGAAAGGGAACATTGACAGGATATCGTCGAGAAGGATATCACCCTTCACGAGGTCGGTACGTACGCCGCCGAAGTTGGCCACGCCAAAATCCACCTTCTCACCTGACAGCTTTTCAGCAGTACGCATGAGCTGATCGACGTACAGGTCAGTAAGGGCCGACTCCGGGGCCTCTCTCATCATGGTCTCCGGGCAATAGCCGATAACCTCTTTGACAGCGGCCATTTTGGGCTGGACATCCAGCATAAGACGGGCCACTGAGGCCGTCACCGTACCGTCCTTGAACCTGCGGCCATTGGGTGCAACGTATGTCTTGCCGTCGAATTTACCGAGGGCTTCGGTCACGTTGTCGGCGGTGATAATGCGAGTGCCGGTGCGGCTCTGGTCCATGGATGTACGCGTCCAGCTGATGTCGAAGTCTCCGGCATAAGCGGCCGCGCTGATTGACGCGGCCGCGAAAATTACCATAAGTTTGTTGTTCATATTATCAGTTTTGTCTGAACCACTTCCATAAATCCTTGAAAGTGGATTTCTTTCCGTACATCAGGATACCCACCTTGTAAATCTTGGCGGAGAACCATGCACCTGCGATAAATGTAGCAATGAGCACTGCTATCGATACAATCAGCTCCCATGTCGCCACACCGAACGGAATGCGTGCAAGCATCACGATCGGAGAGGTGAAGGGGATCATGGAAAACCAGAATGCAATCTGGCTGTCCGGAGCCTTGAATGTGTACAATGCTACGAAGAAACCGATCATTAGCGGTATTGTCACCGGAATCTGAAGCTGCTGCGTGTCCTCTGTACTCTCAGCGGACGAGCCGATGGCTGCGAACAGGGTGGAATACAGGAGATATCCGAACACGAAGTAGAGCAGGAATGCAATCCCGATCTGGGCGAAGTTGACCGATGAGAGAGTGCCGATGATGACGGAGAGGCTGTCGTCCCCTGCCTCCGCATTAGCTGACAGAGCAGAAGAATCGAGCACGGCCATCGTATCGGTATCGATTCCGGGGACCGAGGTGCCCATTTCGGCCACCTGAGTCGTACCCTGCATCATCTCATTCACTTTGTCCTTGCCTATGAATCCCCAGACTACGGCGAGTATACCGAGGCTCAGGACAATCCACAGGAAGAACTGTGTGAGAGCGACGAGGGCCACGCCGATGATCTTGCCGAACATGAGTTCCGTAGCTTTGACGGACGATACAAGTACCTCAACGACACGGCTGGATTTCTCCTCGATCACGCTGGTCATGACCATACCGCTGAACAGGGCGATGAACATGTAGATGCCCATACCTAGCAACATGGATATCGCCATGAATATTCCGGACTCGGATATGGTCTCCTTGCCGTCCTCTCCAAGTGTAAAAGAATAAAGATGTATATCAGGCTTTACCGAAGCCATGATTTCTTCAAGATTCTCGATGTCGTAGGACTGTATCCTGTATGTCTCCACCGCATCATTGATACGTCGCTCAAGGGAGGAAGATGCGTCCATGCCGAGAGGTTTTGCCGAGTAGGCACGGGCGGTGACGCTCTTATTCTCCATATCAAGCGGAGAAATGGAGAGCAGGATGTCTGCGCCATAAGCTGACATCGAATTCTTCACAGAGTCAGGATCTTCGGTTGAAAGGTCCATATAATGAAGCGCTTCGCTGTCTTTGAGCGTAGGCATGACGATGCCGGACTTGTCCACCACGGCGACGGTCTTGCCCTCTTCCTTGGTAGCCATCATGATAATGGTAGGAAGGGTGCACAGAAGCACGAAGAGGACGGGGACGACGAATGTGATGATGAGGAACGATTTCTTCTTTACCTTGTTGAGGTATTCACGGGATATGATAATACCTAATTTATTGAGATTCATGGCTTATTCCTCCGTTACAAGTTTGATGAAAATGTCGTTCATGCGGGGTATGAGCTCTTTGAAGGAGTTGACCGCCACATTCTGCGCAAGCACCGCAGCGATAGCCGCGTTTGTATTGGATTCGGGATTGATGGAAATCACGGCGGTGTGACGACCGGTGTTTTCCACATCCGAAGTGATGTTGAAGCAGCCCTCAACGCTGCTAAGTGTACCACCGGTGTAGATGAGTTCCACGCTGTTGTCACCGTATTTGCGCCTGATCTCATCCACGCCGCCGGAAATGACCACGTGTGACTTGTTGATCAGGGCAATGTTGTCGCAGAGCTCCTCAACGCTCTCCATGTTGTGTGTGGAGAGTATGATTGTAGCGCCTTCGTCCTTGAGACGGAGTATTTCCTTACGGATTAGTTCAGCATTGACGGGGTCAAAGCCGGAGAATGGTTCATCCAGAATCATGAGTGACGGTTTGTGCACAACCGTTGTTATGAACTGGATCTTCTGGGCCATACCCTTGGAGAGTTCTTCCACTTTCTTGTTCCACCAGTCCTGGATGCCGAAACGGACGAACCATGACTTGAGTTCCTTTGAAGCTTCAGCGGCGCTCATGCCCTTGAGACGTGCAAGGTACATGACCTGGTCGCCGACTTTCATCTTGCGGTACAGTCCCCTCTCTTCCGGAAGATAGCCGATGCGGGCCACGTCCTCATCCGTGATGGGTCTGTCTTTGAATAACACTTCGCCGCCGCCGGGGATAGTAATGCGGTTGATGATACGGATGAGGGTGGTCTTTCCCGCTCCGTTAGGTCCGAGCAGGCCGAAAATGCGGCCCTCCGGGATGTCGAGGCTGACTTTGTCAAGTGCCACTTTCGGCCCGAAGCTTTTGCTCACGTTTTTAATCTGGATGATTGACATATTAAGTGTTGAGTATTTTCGTTACTAGTTCGACAAGCAGCTCACCGGGTGTCGCGGCCCCGGCCTCGCCGCCTTTGCCTTTGTAGTCATATTCGTTGAGCAGGGAGATTACGTTCATGGTCTTGCGCACCGGGAAGAACCTCACTGCGGAGTCGTAGTCCTTGAAAAAGTAGGGAGAGACGCCTAGCACCCGGGCCTTGGCGTCATTGGCCGGATGAGGAGTCTGCATGAGGAGCGCTTCGTATTTGAGGATACGGTAGAAGTGCATAAACAGGGCGCTTACAGCCATAGGCATGGCAAATTTGGGGGCATTGCCTATTCTCGCGGCTATTTTCAGGCATGACGGGGCATCATGATAGGACAGAGCCTTGGTCAGCTCGAAAATACTGAACTGGCGGCTGACACCGACGTTGCGCTCTACATCCTCCACAGTGACGGTATCCGTCCCCTCGGGGAGGTTCTTCAGCATCTTGTCGGTCTCGACGGCTATTTTGGAGAGGTCTGTACCGGCTGATTCCGAGAGCAGCATAGCCGCTTCGGGGGCAATTTTAAGACCGCGGTCCCTATAGTAAGACTCAATCCATCCGGTCATCTCGTAGTCCCTGAGAGGCAGGGACTCCACGACGACACCAGTCTTGAGTATATTCTTATAGAGTGTCTTGCGCTTGTCCACGCTGCCGCGGTACACCAGCACGAGAACCGTGCTGTCAAGCAGATTCTGGCAATAGGCTGCGAGCTGCTCAATCTGTTTGAGTCCCTGGGCCTCTTTCACGACGAGGAGCGTGCGCTCTGACATCATCGGGAAACGGAGGGCTGTATCCTGCACGGTCTGCCAGTCGGTATCAGGGCCATAGACGACGGTCTGGTTGAAATCGCGCTCATGCTCAAGCAGAGCATTTTCGATGATAGCGTCGCACACCACATCCGGGTAGTACGGTTCATCGCCCATCAGCAGATACACAGGTTTGAAGATATGATTTCTCACATCCTCCACGATATTGCGGCACTGCCTGTCCGTCTCTATATATCCCTTTGTCGCCATAGGCAGACAAAGATACTAAAAAGATATTAAAAACGACGACCAATTATCATTGGCCGTCGTCAGTTGTTAAACACTATATATTATTTCTCAAAACTTTTTTCCTTTGCACGGGTAAGTTTTTCTTTCATAAGGTCGGCAGCCTCAGTGACTGCGTCTTCAAAGGTCCTCGCGGTACGCTCGATTACGAGCTCGTGGCCGGGGATATGTGTCTGAATCCTGACTGATTTGTTTTCAGGCTTTTCCATAAGGGAGAGAGTAACGTCCACTGCGCCCTGGTTGTCGGCGAACTTTTCGAGTCTTGACACTTTCTTCTCTACAAAGGCGAGGAGTTTCTCGTCGGCGTTGAACTTGAGGGATTTAATTCTAACTTCCATTTTTACCTCCACTTTTTGCCCGTGGGTGGGCGTTTGAATAAACTTTCTTCAGTCTCTCGACGGTGTTGTGGGTGTAGACCTGGGTCGCCGCGAGCGAGGAGTGTCCGAGCATCTCCTTGATGGAGTTTAGGTCTGCTCCCGAATCCAGCAATTCGGTCGCGAGGGTGTGTCTTAAGACATGAGGAGACTTCCTTCCGGTGAATCCCCGGGCGTCCTTGAACTCGCTTTTGATCACTCTGTCAACGTACACCGGGTAGAGCGCTCTGCCCTTTTCCGTGACGAAGAGTGGATCCGAAGGGGTCCTTTCCACGCCCACCATCGATTTAACTTGTTGTAAATATAATGAAATTTCCTGACAAATAGAAGGGACGAGAGGAATTTCTCGCATTTTGTCTCCTTTTCCCTTTATTTTCATCGTCCTTCGCACCATGTCGACCGAACCTACTGTCAGGGAGATCAACTCGGAGCGACGGATGCCGGTGCAATAGAAAGTGTTGATTATGCAGCGATGAAGCCTGGGTCTATAATATCGGGGCTCCATAAAGGCCTCGGCATCGTCAATCAGGAACTGGGTCTGCGACAGATACTCTTCCATATCTTCCGAACGGTAGAATTCCGGCAGGCGCTTAGGCTTCCTTGGTCTCGCGACAGACTTCACCGGGTTTGAATCCAACACCCCTTCTCTCATCAGGAAGCGGCAGAATCCGCTGAGTACAGAAAGATGAAGATTCACCGTCGCCGGCCCCTCCTCTTTCTCTTCCATCAGATAGACCTCGTAATTCCTTATGTTCCTGACTGTCATCTTCGCGTCATCATCCAATTCCGATGACCAGGAAAGGAAGCGCGAAAGGATATCCGCATAGGATTCCACCGTGCGGGCGGAGTAGCGCCGCGCGGCACCCAGATGGCGAAGATATCTGTCAGCAAGATCCTTCATGACTCATTTGACCGGTGTCAGTCCCAGCGACGAGGCGATTTCGCGCATCAACGCATCAGCCTCTTCAAAGTTATTGGCAATTTTTCCGTCAAGAATAGCCTCTTTCACGGCTTCCTTGATAGTTCCGATAGTATTGCACGGCTCGATGCCGTATAGTTCCATGATGTAGTCGCCAGTAACAGGGTTTTTGAAGTTGCGGATGGCATCCTTGGCTTCGACTTCGACGAGCTTGGTCTTGACAAGTTCGAAATTAGCTTTGATTCGGGCGACCTTGGCCGGGTTCTTGGACGTGATGTCCGCATTGCACAGCAGCATGAGGTCGTCAATGTCGTTGCCTGCGTCAAAAAGCAGACGGCGCACCGCACTGTCGGTGACTTCTTCATCCACAAGCGCTATTGGCCTCAGATGCAGGCCCACAAGCTTCTGGACATATTTCATCTTCTCGTTGAGCGGCATGCGAAGTGATTTGAATATCTTCGGCACCATGCGCGAGCCAATGACATCATGCCCGTAAAATGTCCATCCGGTTCCGGGAACGAATTTCTTGCTGGCCGGCTTGCCTATATCATGCAACAGTGCGGCCCAGCGAAGCCATACATTCGGTTCAGTCCGGACAGACTCTTTCCAGCCGTCGGTATCGGGCTCGTAGTCATTAAGGCGGCCTTCCGCAATGGCCTTGACCTCCTCGGCGGCAAGATTGTCGACAACCTGGAGGGTATGTGAGAAATTCTCCTTATGGCCTTTGCCCTCAATAGTCTCGATACCCTTAAGACGCACCAGGTCCGGGAGTATGATTTCCAGCAGTCCGGTGTCATCCATTAGTCTGAATGCCATAGATGGACGGGAAGTCACGAGCATTTTATTCAGTTCCTCCACTATCCTTTCTTTTGAAAGGATTGACAGGCGCTCGCGATTGCGCCTCATGCTGTCCAGCGACTCCGGAACAATCTTGAATTGCAGCTCGGGTGTAGACAGCCTCGTGGCAAAACGAATCGCACGCAGCATGCGCAAAGGGTCGTCGCTGTATGTCGTGTCGGGATCAAGCGGAGTGCGGATGATACCGGCAGCAAGATCACGTATGCCGCCGAAGGGATCGACAAGTGCGCCGAAATCTTCTTTTTGGAGGCTGAAAGCCATCGCATTGATCGTGAAGTCACGACGCAGCTGATCCTCTTCAAGTGTTCCGTCCTCAACGACCGGCTTACGGCTGTCACGGGAATAACTTTCCCTTCGCGCCCCCACAAATTCCACTTCCACTCCGTGATAATGAAGCATAGCAGTGCCGAAATTTCGGAAAACGCTGACTTTTGCTCCCACCCTGGCAGCTACAGCCTCGGCCAGAGCGATTCCACTGCCTTCCACCACTATATCAATATCATTTCCCTGACGGCCGAGAAAACAGTCGCGTACATAACCGCCGATGACAAAGGCATTGACGCCCGCCTCTGCAGCGGTATCGGATACTATCTTGAAAATCTTATGATTAAGGAAATCCCGGGTAATCGTCTGGTTCATTTTGTCTGAAGCATTGTATCCCATGAAGGAATGGAGGATAAAGGAATAAAACCTGAGCCTGAACGACCGAACATATAAGTGCTATGGCCGTTGGTGAGTACTATGTATGCGACATCCATGACGGAATGATAGCGAAGGGCCTGATCAATGACATCCTGGCTTATTGCCACGTCGGGGCGCTTGCACTCGACTATCATCAGCGGACTGGCCGCACGGTCATACACCACGATATCTGCACGGTACTGTTTGCGGGCGTCGCCGAACTGCATCGGGACCTCACTCATCATCATGTGCCGGGGAATCTTGAACTCCTCCGAGAGCACACCGATAAACCACTGGCGCACCTGTTCTTCGGGCGTCAGCGCCACATCCCGCCGGCGTAACGGATCGTATATGGTCTGGTGTCGCATGACAGTGCGAAGATAATAAAAAAAGCCCGAACTTCACAGCTCAAGCTTTTTCCAAAAATATTCACACACTTATCTTAAAAAAAGATTCTCTTTAAGAGTCTGGTGCAAAGGTAACACAAAAAATCCATTTTCCAAAATTATTTTGAATTATTTAAATTTAAATATTTTTAGAAAGCTCAAAAAAAGGCACCACGCAGCACTCTACTACTGTTTTTTAAATCAAAAAAAAATTATACTTTTGTGTTAAAAAGGCAAAACAATGATTCATTTAGAAAGCGATTACTGCAATGGCGCTCATCCCGAAGTCCTCAGACGACTCATTGAGACCAACGACATCTACACCGACAGCTACGGTTTCGACGCCTTCAGCGAACACGCCCGCTCCCTCATCCGCGAAGCATGCGGCACACCGGAAGCAGACATATACTTCATATCCGGCGGCACCCAGACCAACGCCCTTGTCATCAGCTCCATCCTCGGCCTCTCCGAAGGCGTAGTTGCCGTCAGCACAGGCCATATCAACAGCCACGAATCCGGAGCCATAGAATACACCGGCCACAAAGTCATCACTCTCCCCCATCATGACGGCAAAATGGATCCAGCAGACCTGACAGGGCTGCTCGATGCCTACAATCAGGATGAAAGCAGAGAGCACTGTGTCGCTCCAGGGATGGTCTACATCACGCTCCCGACCGAATACGGCACTCTCTACACAGCTGCTGAACTGGAGGCGATATATAATGTCTGCCACAAAAACAACCTTCCCCTCTATGTCGACGGCGCCCGTCTCGGCTATGCCCTCGCATCCCCTTTCAACGACATCACGCTCCCATTCCTCGCCGCTCACTGCGATGTTTTCTACATCGGCGGTACCAAAGTCGGCGCACTATGCGGCGAAGCCCTCGTATTTCCCCGCGGGAAGATGCGCAAACGCCAGTTCAGCATCATCAAACAACACGGTGCACTGCTCGCAAAAAGCCGCCTGTGCGGAGTGCAGTTCGAGGCACTGTTCACAGACGGACTCTATTTCAATATAGGTAAACATGCCATCCGCATGGCGGAAAAATACAAGGCATTGTTTAAATCAATGGGTTATCGCGAATATATAGACTCCCCCACCAACCAGTTATTCTTCATCATCCCGGATAGCGATATACCAGGCCTTAGAAAGCAATACGGTTTTGAGGTATGGGGGCCCTATGACAATGGATCAAGTATCTGTCGATTCGTAACAAGCTGGGCTACGCCCGAGTAGTAGCTTTATTGCGGTATTTTTTCCAGAAATCCTCTCCGAAAGCCGCCCAGGCGCAGGCGAGAAAGCCTCCCATTACGCCCCAGATAAGGACAGTCTTCACACGGCTCTCCATGGGCCGTTGTGGCAATACGGCAGGCTGGACTACAGCATATACAGGCTTATCTTCCTGAATTTTAGCCTTGGCAAGCTCCCTCTGCTGAACAATCTGAGAATACACCTGATTGGCAAGATTAGCCTCATTCTGAAGGCGCTGCTTCTCGCTGTTGACTGACTGAAGGATCACTGACCGGTCATAGTCAACACTCGCGGCATAAGCGGCCTGGGTACGGACCACCTCCTTGTAGGACTCATCCGCCAGCATCACATAATAATTATAATCGTCAATAGCTTTCTTGGTCCTGTAGTTGGCTACATAGGACTGAAGGCGTGACAGCACTGTATCTGCAAGCTGGACAGCTATCAGGGGATCATCCATGATCACGCGGACCGTGGTGACACCGGTCTTCTTATCCACATCGGCGGAAATTGCTCCAGCCAGGGCCTTTACGCAGAAAGACTGGCGCGGAGTAAGCCTGGATTCGTCAAGGACGCTGTCATCATAAAGATATTCTGCATCAGCCTTCTCCATATTTCGGCGCTGGCGTTCAGTGCGGACACGATCGCGACGGAGAATGTGGTCGAACACAGTGGTGGAAGTGGCAACAATCCCTTCTTTGACCTCACGCTCCCGAGGGACGAAAGGAGTCACGGGGACATTGAGAAGCGATGTCAGGAAAGGAGTACTGTTGCATATCTCAGGGAACAGGGTGATGCTCATCGCATCCGTATTGTCTGACAAAGACACATTACCCATTCCGAGAAGGCTGGTGATACTTGATATGGATGAAGATGAACGGCGAAGCTCCGGAGCCAGAGTCATCGTCACCTGATAATGGCGCGTCATGGTCAAGGCGGCGATAATGCCTATTGCGCCGAAGCCGAATCCCATGGCGAGAATCAGTTTCCATTTCTTCAGCACTTTGGAGACAATCTCCATCCAGTCTATCTCGAAGTCATCGGAATCCTGTGCCTGAGTATTGGGGCTGATATATTCTTCGTTCATGGGGTGCTATTATTTAACAGAGTTGACAACATATACGATAGCCGTCGCCAAGGTACCGAGCGAAGCAGCCATGCTGCCCATTGCTGCCCATTGCTGAGGCGTGATAGGTTTTTCATCCTTGTCCTTCTTGGGTACAACGATCTCATCACCGGGCTGAAGCGAAGCATGGCGGCTATAGCGTTCCGACGAGCCGTTCATATGGACGATGAATGCATGACGCTTGTTCGCCTTCGGCGCAAATCCTCCGCACCTCTTGATATAACTTCCTGCTGAGGACCCTTCCTTCCAGGTGAGTACAGTGGGGTCCATGACGGCACCCATTACACGTACGGTATTCGTATATTGAGGAACGATGAGTTCATCGCCCTCACGGAGAGTGATATCATATTCGCTACCGGGATTTGCCATAGCCTTGTCAAGTTCTACTGCGACGATATAGCTGCCAGCGAGCAGGGAATCCGCGCTGGTCGTATCCTTATAATCAATAAAGGTACGTCTCATCTCTTCGGCCTGAAACCTTTCGATGTCATTGGCCTGACGGATAAGACGTGCTCCCTTGGCATATGAGTAGGGAGACAGGCCGCCGGCCTTGGAGATAAGGTCAGTCAGGCGTTCTTCGCGCTCGGACATTATGAATGAGCCGGGAAAGTTAACCTCGCCGGAAAGCTTATAGAAGCGCTGTGTCTCGTATGAAGGGCTCTTGTGAACGGTCACCACATCATGCGGCTGAAGCACGAATCCATCCCTTCCATCCTGCACGAGGCCATCCTTTATGGAGAACGAGAACAGATGGGCAATCTCCCTGCCTGCAGTAATGCTGGTCACATCAGAAATACGACGGCTGACATCGACACGTGCCATGGAAGCTCCGTCAAGGAGTCCACCCGCAAGGACGATTACGTCCTCCACGGTCATGTTGTCAGCGAACGTGTAAGTACCCGGGTTCTTGACATATCCCCAGATGGAGACATCACCCACATCACGCATCTTGACTTTGTCCGAGATAGTAAGGATGTCATTGTTGGCAAGGACGACATCAGGGGCCGTGCCGGCAAGGATGCGTTCAAGGTTTACAGACACGACCTCAAGGGTGCGGTCTTCGTGCTCACGCATGAGCACGGCCCTGCCGAGGAAGGCCTCCGGCATGACGCCGCCTGCCTTTTCCACAAGCTCACGCACTGTATTAACTTCTCCGAGTTCGTACACTCCGGGAAGATACACGGGACCTTCGATGGAGACTTTATTCTTGTAGCGTGAGCGAATCTGTCCGGCAGTAACTTCGTCACCGTCCACAAGGACAAATGATGAGAAATCAGCCTTATCGACAGTGCGCACCTCATAGTCTTTACCGGAGCGGCGGACTACAGTGACAGACTCCTCATTGGCGCCATAGGCAAATCCTCCGGCATATGTCATGAGGTCGGCAATCGTCTCACCGGGCTTCAGCTCGAAAAACATAGGACGTTTCACCCATCCGCCGGCGCTGACCATCTCACGATAGGGAGACACAAGGATGACATCACCCTCTTCAAGGCGTACATTATCCTCAAGACTGCCGGAAATGAGGAATTTATATACGTCGACGGTGGCAATGTTCTTGCCGCCGCGGATAACGTCGATGGAGCGTATGCTGCCCGGATCAACGACACCACCGGCCGTATAGAGCGCGTGGAAGACAGTGGCAAAGGCAGACAGGGTGTATGTACCTTTGTTTTGCACCTCGCCGAGAATATTGATCTGGATTGTGCGGATCTGTCCGAGGCTAAGCCTGATGTCAGTGCCTGAGCCGCTGCGGTTGAGACCGCCGTAGATGCTTGAGAGTCGCTTTTTAAGATATGTGTTTGCCTCCTCCACAGTCATGCCGCTGAGGTAAAGAGGGCCGAGAACGTCGACATTGATGCTGCCTTCCGGTGAGATAAGGCTGCGGAGTGTGGTCTGGTTGGCGCCGAAGATGTCGATAATGACTTCATCCCCTGGACCTAGACGGTAGTTGCGGGGGGTGGCGATGTTTTCACTGGGAGCGAAATTTAGGGTCTTGTCCTGAAAGATGTCGAGTCCGTAGACCTCAGGTATGCGGTTGTCTCCTTTTGTATCTATTCTGTAAATGCCCGTCGTATCGGCTTTTGATGCATTGATGTACCTGTTGAGACTGCTGGATTTGCGTTTGGATGTTTTTTCGGGAGCAGGTATGGTTTCAAGCGTTGTAGAGGTAGTGTGTGACCTGTCATCCAGTGTATTGGTGACAGACTTATCAAAGCTGGTCTGTGAGTCACTCTTATAGAGACTGCTGAGCCTGAGGGCCTGCTCCTTGGTGACGCCTTTGGCTTGAAGCTCAATGGCTATCTCGTTCTGTGATTTGCCGGAGGCAAGGGCGCTCTGTACGTACTCCTTTACCTGCTGGTCGGACATGGCTGACTGGGCATATGAGGCGACGTTCATGCAGAGGAGCATGACAAGTGCCGAAGTGGTGAGTTTACTTATCATTATTATACAATAGCGACATTAGACCTAATTTGTGCAAATTTACATCTTTTCCATCAAAAAACAATGCGGGAAAATCATTATATTTGCACTCGGCGAAACACGGACATGGACAACAAACCAGTCATATACCTCTACACCGACGGAGCTGCAAGCGGCAACCCCGGACCT
>JAFZPY010000111.1 GCA_017552475.1 Bacteroidales bacterium
ATCCCGTCACGGGTGAATACATCCCCGGCGGTTACCTCTATTACCTCAATCCCAATGTCCCCTGGTCCGTCAACGTCAACTACAGCTTCAGTCTCAACCGCACATGGGGCTACACCAACGGCGTTGTCAGCCGCACCGACCGTTATACCCAGACGCTTGGACTAAGTGGCAATATAAAACTCACGCCACGCATGTCCTTGAATGCCCAATCAGGCGTTGACCTCATGGCGATGCAGCTCACCACCACGCAGGTCTCCGCCACATACGACCTGCACTGCTTCAACATAAGCGTCTCATGGGTGCCCACGGGGATGTATAAATCATACAGCTTCCGCATTGCGGCCAATGCCGCCGCACTCGCTGACCTTCTGCGCTTTAAGCGCTCCGAAAGCTGGTGGGACAATTAATTTTGTCAGTTCAAAATATTATCGCTATATTTGTGGCGTCTCCCGGATTCTGGGAGACGCCATCACTTTTTTACATAAAATACAACCCATGCCCCACAGTTATCTTGAACTGAATTCGATGAGCGAAGAACAGCTCAGAGAGATTGCAGAAAATCTTAATATCAATAATTACAAGAAAATGTCTTTCGCCGATCTTGGTTTTGCCATCCTCGACGAAGAAGCCCGTATAGAGTCACTCAAGCCCATTGAGGCCAAGCCTCGTCCCAAACGCGGACGTCCCAGCAAGAAGGATATAGAGGCCCGCAACGCTGCAAAGAAATCAGATTCTCCGGTCGCTGCGTCCCCTCAAAAAGAAAAAGACGCCTCTCCCGCCGTTCCTGACCAGGTCGGGGAGATTCGTCAAGCCAGCCAGGAAAGTGTATCCACTCAGGCTCCTGTCGAGATAGCCAAACCCGCCGAGGCCAAGCCGGCTAAGCGACGCGGACGCCCCAGTAAAAAGGAGATTGAAGCCAGGGAGTCAGCGAAGAATCCAGATTCTCCGGTCGCAACTGTCCCTCAGAATGACAAAGTACAGTCAGCCACGGCAGAAAGCATAGAGCTTCCGACTGACACCAAAAAGGAGACTGCAGTACAGCCCGCCCGCGACGAGAAACAAGCAGGCAACGACGAGAAGAAAGCCGCCGACCTCGCTAAGGCGCAGGAGCGCCTCCAGACATGGCAACAGCGCCGTCAGCAGCGCATCAACAAGGCCTACCAGACCATCAATGCGCAGAATCAGACCAAGGCTCAGAACCAGCCTCAGTCACAGCCGATGGACGTGCCTGTACAGCAGAACAATATGCCTAAGCCCAAACCGGAGCCCCAGCCTGCACCTGTCGAGTTTGAAGGCACTGTAGAAGCTACGGGCGTTCTCGAGATCATGCCGGACGGCTACGGATTCCTCCGTTCATCAGACTACAACTATCTGAACTCCCCTGACGATATATATGTATCCCAGGCCCAGATTAAGAATACTGCACTCAAGGCCGGAGACACCGTCACCGGCGAGATCCGTCCTCCGAGAGAGGGAGACAAGTATTTCCCGCTTGTCAAGATCAAGTTCATCAATGGCCGCACACCGGAATTCGTCCGCGACCGCGTGCCTTTCGACTTCCTCACTCCCCTCTTCCCCAACGAGAAATTCGACCTCCTCGGCCACGGCCATGCTCAGGATCCCTCCTGCCGCATCGTGGACATGTTCACCCCTATCGGCAAGGGACAGCGCGGACTTATCGTCGCTCAGCCTAAGACCGGTAAGACCATGCTCCTGAAGGCCATTGCCAACGCTATCGCCGACAACCATCCTGAAGTATACGAGATCGTCCTTCTCATCGACGAACGTCCTGAAGAGGTCACCGATATGAGCCGCAGCGTAAAAGCAGAGGTCGTGGCATCCACTTTCGATGAGCCCGCCGAGCACCACGTAAAAGTGGCCAACATGGTTCTTGACAAAGCCCGCCGCCTCGTAGAATGCGGCCACGATGTCGTGATCCTTCTCGACTCCATCACCCGTCTTGCCCGTGCCTACAACACCGTGCAGCCTGCTTCGGGCAAGGTCCTCACCGGCGGTGTGGACGCCAATGCCCTCTAGAAGCCCAAACGTTTCTTCGGCGCCGCCCGTAAGATTGAAAACGGCGGCTCACTCACCATTCTCGCCACCGCCCTCACTGAGACCGGTTCCAAGATGGACGACGTGATCTTCGAGGAATTCAAGGGTACCGGCAACATGGAGCTCCAGCTCGACCGCAACCTGTCGAACAAACGAATCTTCCCTGCTGTCAACCTCACGCTTTCCAGCACACGTCGCGATGACCTGCTCTATGACCAGTACACCATCAACCGTATCTGGATTCTCCGCAAGCTCCTCGCTGACATGAATCCTGTCGAGGCGATGAACTGGATGCAGCAGCACATGGACGAGTTCAAGACCAACAAGGACCTTATCGACAACATGTCGAAGTTCTCCAGGTTTGACTGATGATTATCTGTATTATATAAAATACGCGGCCTGTTCAGGTCGCGTATTTTTTCTTGTTTTCGAGATTCTCGATCCTTCGGGTCAAGAATGACGGTATGTTTTGCGCGTCATCCTTGGCCGACAGGCCGAGGATCTCGGGAATGGCGCATATTCTAATATTCGTCCCAGGACTTGATTTGAAGGGAATTCAGGTCGAGAGTCGTGAAGGAGCGGATGAAGGCGGTGGCGAGACGGGCATTGGTGAAGAGAGGGACGTTGAAGTCGATCGCTGCACGGCGCACCTGATAGCCGTCGGCCTTCTGGGTCTCGGTGAAGTCCTTGAGGATATTGATGACGAGATCCACTTCCTTGTTCTGGATAAGTTCGACGGCGGAGCGGAATCGCTTGAAGTTGGGGTTGGCGGTCTCGCTGGGCCAGAGGACTTTCTCAGAAGGTATGCTGTTTTCCACGAGGTATTTATACGTACCGGCAGTCGCGTAGAGCTTGTAGCCCCGCTCGGAGAGGAGGCGGCATGCACGGAGCATGTCGGCCTTCTGGAGCGGGTCACCGGTCGACAGGAGGATGCCTTTGTGAGGCATCTGGTTGCCGACCGAGAGGACTGACTTCACGAGGGCCTCATTGAGGTCGTCGCCGAGGCAGCCTACTTCGCCCGTAGAGGCCATATCCACACCAAGGACGGGATCAGCCTCTTCAAGACGCGCAAAGCTGAACTGTGAAGATTTTACGCCCACGTAGTCGAGGTCGAAGGCACTCTTGTTGGGAGCGGCCGGCTTGAGGCCGAGCATGACCTTTGCTGCAAGTTCAATGAGATTGATTTTAAGCACCTTGGATACGAAGGGAAAGCTTCGTGATGCGCGAAGGTTGCATTCAATGACCTTGATTTCATTCTCCTTTGCAAGGAACTGGATATTGAAGGGGCCGGAGATTTCAAGCGCCGCGGCAATCTTGCGTGCGATTTTCTTGATCCGGCGGACGGTCTCAACGTAGAGCTTCTGCGGAGGGAACTGGATGGTGGCGTCGCCGGAGTGTACACCGGCGTATTCAATGTGCTCTGAGATGGCGTAGGCCAGGACTTCGCCATTGTCAGCGACTGCGTCGAATTCGATTTCCTTGCATCGTGAGAGGAACTGGCTCACGACGACAGGGTGCTCTTTGGAGACTTCGACGGCGAGCGAGAGATAGCGCTCGAGCTCGTCTTTGTCGTGGCAGACGTTCATTGCCGCACCGGAGAGGACGTAGGAAGGACGCACAAGCACGGGGAAGCCCACTTTGTCGATGAATTTGTTGATGTCATCGAGGGTGGTGAGCTCGCTCCAGGCCGGCTGGTCCACGTCGATTGCATCCATGATGGATGAGAATTTGTGGCGGTCTTCGGCTTTGTCGATGTTGGAGGCTTTGGTGCCGAGGATGGGGATGCCGGCGTTGTCAAGCCTGAGTGCCAGGTTGTTGGGGATCTGGCCACCTACTGAGACGACGACGCCGTGGGGCGCTTCGAGATCGCAGATATCGAGAACGCGCTCGTAGGTGAGTTCGTCGAAGTAGAGGCGGTTGCAGATGTCGTAGTCTGTGGAGACGGTCTCAGGGTTGTAGTTGATCATTACTCCCCTGTAGCCCTGTTGCTGGAACGTCTGGAGGCATGTGACGGAACACCAGTCGAATTCCACGGAGCTGCCGATGCGGTAGGCGCCGGAGCCGAGGACGATGATTGAGCGGTCGTCACGTTCATATTGGACATCGTTGTGGGTGCCGTTGTAGGTGAGATAGAGGTAGTTAGTCTGCGCCGGGAATTCGGCGGCAAGGGTGTCTATCTGCTTGACTACTGGGATGATGCCCACGCTCTTGCGGTATGCGCGGATGCGGGTCTGGTTGTCGTTGATGGACGGGAGGTCGTTGTAGATGCAGCGTTGAAGCTGGAAGTCGGAGAAGCCCTGTTGTTTCGCTGTGCGAAGAAGGTCGAGGGGGACGTCTTCGATGTTGTTGTAGCTTTCGAGGGAGTTGCAGGTGTCCACTATGTGCTGCAGGCGGTCGAGGAACCAGCGGTCGATGCGTGTGAGCTGGTGGATTTTCTCGACGCTGTAGCCGGCGCGCAGAGCTTTGGAGATGACGAAGATGCGTTTGTCAGTAGGCTCTGAGAGTGCCTGGTCGATGTCATTGACTTTCAGCTCTTTGTTGCAGACAAAGCCGTGGGCGCCCTGGCCGATCATGCGAAGGCCTTTCTGAATGGCTTCTTCGAAGGTGCGGCCGATGGACATGACTTCGCCGACGGATTTCATGCTGGAGCCGATCTTGCGGGATACGCCGTGGAATTTGCCGAGGTCCCAGCGGGGAATCTTGCAGACGATGTAGTCCAGGGCGGGCTCGAAGAAGGCGGGAGTGGTCTTGGTGACGGAGTTTTTGAGGTCGAAGAGACCGTAACCGAGGCCGAGTTTGGCCGCTACGAAGGCGAGAGGGTATCCTGTGGCCTTGGAGGCGAGTGCGGATGAGCGGCTCAGGCGGGCATTGACCTCGATGACGCGGTAGTCCATGGCTTCTGGGTCATAGGCGTACTGGACGTTGCATTCGCCGACAATGCCTATGTGGCGGACTATCTTGATTGAGAGTTCGCGGAGGAAGTAGTAGTCGCGGTTGGTCAGGGTCTGGGAGGGAGCGACGACGATGCTCTCGCCGGTGTGGATGCCGAGAGGGTCGAAGTTTTCCATGTTGCAGACAGTGATGCAGTTGTCGTATTTGTCGCGGACTACTTCATATTCAATTTCTTTCCAGCCCTTGAGGGATTTCTCGACGAGGACCTGCGGAGAGAAGGCAAAGGCTTTTTCGCAGAGTTCTGTGAGCTGGGCTTCGTTGTCGCAGAAGCCGGAACCAAGGCCGCCGAGGGCGTATGCGGCGCGGACGATGAGGGGGTAGCCGAGTTCATTGGCTGCTTTCTTGGCTTCTTCGAGGCTGGTGGCCGGGTGGGATTTGATGGTCTTGACGCCGATTTCATCAAGCTTGCCTACGAATAGTTCACGGTCTTCTGTGTCCATGATTGCCTGGACGGGGGTACCGAGGACTTTGACATTGTATTTTTCCAGAACCTTGTTTTCGTAGAGTTCGACGCCGCAGTTCAGTGCAGTCTGACCGCCGAATGAGAGGAGGATACCTTCAGGGCGTTCTTTTTCAATGACTTTCTCTACGAAGAAGGGGGTGACAGGAAGGAAGTAGATCTTGTCAGCCACGCCCTCGGAGGTCTGGACGGTGGCGATGTTGGGGTTGATCAGGACAGTCTCGATGCCTTCTTCGCGAAGGGCTTTGAGGGCTTGTGAGCCTGAATAGTCAAATTCACCGGCCTGGCCGATCTTGAGGGCTCCGGAGCCCAGAAGGAGTACTTTCTTTATATTGGGATCTTTCATTTTCTTCCTTTATAATTTGTTGATGAACTCGTCGAATAGGAATTCGGTATCTGTAGGACCACTTGAGGCTTCTGGGTGGAACTGCACGGAGAAGAAGGGTTTAGTCTTATGGCGCACGCCTTCATTTGTGCCGTCGTTCATATTGATGAACCATGGTTCCCAGTCAGGGCCGAGGGTGTTGGAGTCTACTGCAAATCCGTGGTTCTGGGAGGTGATGTAGCATTTGTTGGTGCCCACCATGCGGACGGGCTGGTTGTGGCTGCGGTGACCGTATTTGAGCTTATAGGTGGAAGCTCCTGCGGCCCTGGAGAGAAGCTGGTTGCCCATGCAGATGCCGAAGATTGGCTTGTCGCCTTTCATTGCCTGGCGGATGTGCTCCTCGGTGGCGGTGCAGAAGGCAGGGTTGCCGGGGCCGTTGG
>JAFZPY010000112.1 GCA_017552475.1 Bacteroidales bacterium
AAGCGTGCTTCCTCTTGATCTTTCCCGATCCGGTAAGCGTGAAACGCTTTTTGGCACCGGAGTTGGTTTTAAGCTTTGCCATTGTGTTAAACAATTTATTAATTATACATATAAGGAATGAGATTCTTCGCTTCGCTCAGAATGACAGGGCTGTCATACTGAGGCCCAACGGGCCGAAGTATCTCTGCCTTATTTCTTTTTAACAGGAGCGATCATCATGCTCATGCGCTTGCCTTCGAGGACGGGCATATTCTCCGCGCGGCCGTACTCTTCCAGCTCTACGGCAAAGCGGAGAAGCTGTTTTTCTCCCTGCTGGGCGAACTGGATGGAACGACCGCGGAAGAAAATGGAGGCCTTTACTTTTGAACCTTCCTCAAGGAAGCCCTGAGCGTGCTTGAGCTTGAACTGGAAGTCATGTTCGTCGGTATTGGGGCCGAAACGGATCTCCTTGATGACTATCTTGGTCGAGTTGGACTTCATCTCCTTGGCTTTCTTCTTCTGCTGGTAGAGATATTTTTGATAGTCAAGTATCTTGCATACAGGAGGCTCGGCCTTAGCGCTTATCTCCACAAGATCAAGGTCCAGTTCATCGGCAAGAGCCAATGCTTTTGAGATGGGATACACTCCCTGATCGGGAATGTTGTCACCAACGAGACGCACCTCGGATGCTGTGATCTCGTCGTTGATCCTGAGTTCGTTCTCGTCTTTCTGACGAGGGCCGTTGTTGCGTCCGGCCTGAGGCCTCGGTCCCGGTCTGGGGCCGCCGAATCGGGGCGCAGGTTTAAAAGGCGTTGCGATAAGTAATCCTCCTATAGTTTTTATACGTTAATAATTGCAGGTCAGGCCAGTTCTTCCTTGACAGCGTTATTGATGAACTCGATAAGGCCGTCAACGGACATTGAACCCTGATCTACAGCGTCCTTTCTGACAGATACCGTGCCGTCTGCGACTTCTTTTTCACCGACAATCACAAGTACAGGAACCCTCATAAGCGAAACCTCGCGGATTCTCTTTCCGAGAGTCTCATTTCTGTCATCTACGGAAGCGCGAATATCGGAATTATTCAGCAAATTGCAAACTTTTTTTGCATAATCTGTATATTTTTCGCTGACAGGCAGCACTTTCACCTGCTCAGGCTGTACCCAGAGAGGCAGGTGACCGGCAGTATGTTCGAGCAGAACGGCCACGAATCTCTCGATAGATCCGAAGGGCGCGCGGTGGATCATGACAGGGCGATGCTTGGCTCCGTCAGCGCCGATATACTCGAGGTCGAAACGCTCCGGAAGGTTGTAGTCAACCTGGATTGTTCCAAGCTGCCAGCTGCGTCCGATGGCGTCTTTCACCATGAAGTCAAGTTTAGGACCGTAGAATGCAGCTTCGCCGGTCTCCACCACATAAGGGAGACCCTTGTTTCTGGCAGCATCTATGATACCCTGCTCGGCTCTTGCCCAATTCTCATCAGTACCGATGTACTTCTCGTGGTTATTGGGATCACGGAGCGATACCTGGGCGGTGAACTTGTCGAAATGAAGGGTCCTGAACACGTAGAGAATCAGGTCGATAACCTTTTCGAACTCTTCCTGAAGCTGGTCGGGACGGCAGAAAAGGTGAGCGTCATCCTGTGTGAAACCGCGCACACGAGTGAGTCCATGAAGCTCTCCGCTCTGCTCGTAACGGTATACGGTGCCGAATTCAGCAAATCTCAGGGGGAGATCCTTGTATGAACGGGGTGAGCTGCGGTAGATTTCGCAGTGATGAGGGCAGTTCATAGGCTTGAGCATGAATTCTTCGCCCTCCTGAGGAGTCGTGATGGGACGGAAAGAGTCCTTGCCGTATTTTGCATAGTGACCTGAAGTCACATAGAGATCCTTGGCTCCGATATGAGGAGTGACGACGGGAAGGTATCCTATCTCACCCTGTTTCTTGCGGAGGAAGTTCTCAAGGATATTGCGGAGGACGGCACCTCTGGGGAGCCACAGGGGAAGACCTGCGCCCACCCTTGAGGAGAAGGTGAAGAGTTCCATCTCCTTGCCGAGTTTGCGATGGTCGCGTTTCTTGGCTTCTTCGAGCACAACGAGGTACTCGTCGAGAAGGGACTTCTTGGGGAAAGTAATACCGTATATACGGGTGAGCTGCTGGCGTTCCTGATCGCCTCTCCAGTATGCACCGGCGATGGCTGTAATCTTTACTGCCTTTATGAGGTCAGTATTCTTCAGGTGAGGTCCGCGGCAAAGGTCAGTGAAATGACCATTGGTGTAGTATGTGATGGTACCGTCTTCAAGCTCGGAGATAAGTTCCTGCTTGTACTGGTCGCCTTTTTCGGTGAAATATGCAAGGGCATCGGCCTTGGATACCTCCTTGCGGACGAAATCCTCCTTGCCGCGTGCCAGCTCCAGCATTTTCTTTTCAATCTTGGCGAAGTCGGCATCGGTGATAGTAGCGCCACCGAGGTCTACATCATAGTAGAATCCATTTTCAATAGCCGGTCCGATACCGAATTTGACACCGGGATAGAGAGCCTCGAGGGCTTCGGCCATAAGGTGTGAAGATGAGTGCCAGAAGACATGTTTGCCTTCTTCGTCCTCCCATTTGAGGAGTCTGAGCTCAACGTCCTCTTCAATGGGACGCATGAGGTCAAGTGTAGTTCCCTTCGATGCTGCGGGCTCGCCCGGCTTCTTCACTGATACTGCCAGTACTTCTGCTGCGAGACGGGGGCTGATGCTCATGGCTATGTCATAGCCTGTCACACCCTTTTCGTACTGCCTGACGCTGCCGTCGGGAAACGTAATGTTGATCATGATAATTGTTTTTAAAGCGGTTAACTAATAAGTATATTACATACCAAGTCTTTAACTACATTAGTTATATTACTTGTAAGCGTACAAAGGTACGAATTTTTTTCTATCTTTGTGACACCTTAAACCAACAACACACCGTCATGAAAGACAACATTACCGGCACACTCATCTGGAACCTGTCCATGAAGTCAGGCCTTGCATTCGCCCTTCTCAGCGTTTCATGCATGCTTATAAAGAATCTCACCGGAGCCATACTCGACGGAGGCATGGCCGTGAGCCTCATCCGTTTTGTCCTCTGGGCCATTGAATTCGGAGGATGCATCTATCTCATGGACCGCTTCATGCAAAACCTTACCACCGACTTCGAAGGCGTCACCAGATCGCACACTTTCGCCTATGGCCGCAGGATTGCATTGTTCTCTTCAATCCTCGTCGCGGGAGCCGGAGCAATCTATACCGCACTCAACCAGGACCTTCTAATTGCAGAATATGACAAGGCCATGGCCGCCTACGCATCCATGATGGACTCCAACACCCTCGCCATAATTGAGGATTTCAGGAACAACCTTCCCGTGATCACCCTCATCTCCACATTTATCTACTGCTACCTCTACGGCATCATCCTGTCAGCCATCATCTCTACGCGTCACCCCTCACGCAATCCATTTGCAAACCAATAAGTCACAATCATGCCAGCACCCGACATATCCATCATCATTCCTCTTTTCAATGAGGAAGAATCCCTCCCTGAGCTCACAGCCTGGATCGGGCGGGTCGCTGCAGGCCAAGGCTGGTCCTACGAAATAATAATGGTCGACGACGGAAGCACCGACGGTTCCTGGTCAGTCATCCGCCACCTTTCAGAGACAGACGCCCATATCAGCGGCATACGTTTCCGCCGCAACTACGGCAAGTCTGCAGCCCTCTATCACGGCTTTGACCGTGCGCAGGGCGAAGTAGTATTCACCATGGACGCAGACCTCCAGGACTCACCGGATGAACTGCCGGCCATGTATAAAATGATCAAGGAAGACGGCTATGACGTCGTCTCCGGCTGGAAACAGCACCGTCTTGACAACAAACTCACCAAAAATCTCCCCTCCAAACTATACAACGCTACTGCCCGCAGGGTCACCGGCATAAAACTGCACGACATGAACTGCGGCCTCAAAGCATACCGCAACGAGGTAGTCAAAAGCATCGAGGTCTATGGTGAAATGCACCGCTATATCCCCTATCTCGCCAAAAATGCCGGCTATACCAAAATTGGCGAGCACCCCGTACATCACCAGAAACGCAAATACGGACAGAGCAAATTCGGTATTGAGCGCTTCTTCAACGGCTTCCTTGACCTGATGTCACTATGGTTCCTGAGCACCTTCGGGAAAAAGCCCATGCATTTCTTTGGCACATCCGGTATACTGATGTTCGTAGCTGGCTTTGTGATGGCGATCTGGATCATAGCAGCAAAACTGGTCCATCAGGCTCAAGGAATTAAATACCGTGCCGTGACAGACCAGCCTCTGTTCTATTTCGCTTTGCTGGCGGTCGTTCTTGGAGCAATGTTTTTCCTCGCAGGATTTATCGGAGAAATGATTTCCCGAAGCTCTTCAGAACGCAACCGCTACAATATCAGGGAACAATTCTAAAGCACCCTGATCACTTTAATACCTATTTTGGGGTATTGGGCGAGAGTCTCCTCATCAATAACCACCTTACCTGCCTTCATCGAAGCATGCAGGAAGCCCAATTTGCCATCGCTGCGCCAGAAAGCCATGCCTACATGAGCAATGTCAAGACCAGGAGTATCGGAGATTATGCATATGATGTCTCCGCTTTTGATCATGGGTTCGATTGAATAGATGTCCGCTTTGGGGATATAGCAGAGAGATTCGTAGTTGAGAACGTTTTCGACGGCCTTGATCACGCTGAGATTGAGAGCGGCCTCCGGGTCTGTTGCAGCGGAAGCAAGTTGAGGATACTGCGAAATATGACGGCTCATGTAACTGATGGGATGATAGTAAGTGATGCCGCCTATATCCATGGTTAAATCCTTTACAAGACCGCGCGCTTCTTTCTGCCTGATCCACTCGGTGGTATAATGTATCCTGTCACTGTAATGCTCCACGATTCCGTCACGGTAGCGACTCATACGGACATTTTCTGAGAAACGTTTGAAATCCGCACCGGCACCGGCCTGACGGACGGACTGAACCATATTGAATACGGTCTCCACCATGAGGATACAATCAGTCTTGGTTGTATAAATGGTAAGCTGCTCTTTATCACCATTGTCCAGAGTACCTGCGACATAAGGAGTATCAAGCATCAAAAGGCCGCCAATAGCCATAAGATCCGACGATGAACGGGATTGATTTTCAACCATCTTGCCCATTATAAGCTCTGCTTTGGAGATGTCGTCGGCAGTGGTAACAACCTGAGAAAAGGAGGTGAAGGATGCCCCCAGGGCAATCAACAGTGAAAAGAATAACTTAGGTACCATAGTCAATTTAGTGTTAGTGACTGCAAATATACAAAAACAAAACACCCCGGGCCAGTTTCCTTGTCCGGGGTGTCGAAGAACGGCAGCTACCTACTCTCCCAACTGGTGGGTCAGTACCATCGGCGATGGTGAGCTTAACTTCTCTGTTCGGAATGGGAAGAGGTGGGTCCTCACCGCTATAGCCACCGCAATAT
>JAFZPY010000113.1 GCA_017552475.1 Bacteroidales bacterium
GACGCCATCAAGTTCAAGAGCTCCATCGGTCTTGATCTCGCATACTGGGGCAATCACGGCTATTCAGAACAATATTTCCTCACCAGCCGCAACAACAGCTACGACACCGTCACCGAGACCACCGCCAAGACCAACTACGGCTCCAGCGTGAGCCAGGAACTCAACAACTCCTTCGCATGGCAGGTGGAAAACATCATCACATACGACAAAAATTTCGGCCCCCACGGCATCAACGTAGTCCTGGGCCAATCCGCCTACAAGACATCTTCTTCCAATGTCGGGGCCTCTGCCAAAGGCATCAAATATCCCGGCGACGACTGGAAAATCTCAGTCAACAACACCCTCGGCAACCAGAAAGACGGCGACCGCAACGGCTGGGGAAGCTGGAACTCAATCCCCTACAGCCTTATCTCCTATTTTGCGCGCGTATCCTACAACTACGACGAGCGCTACATGGGAGAAGTCACGCTCCGTCGCGATGCTTCCAGCCGTTTCGGGCCTTCCAACAAGTGGGGTACATTCCCTTCCATCAGCCTTGGATGGAACGCCCGCAACGAGGCGTTCCTCAGCGATATTGACTGGCTCTCCGCCCTGAAAATACGCGCCTCCTACGGTGTCAACGGCAACGATGGCATAGGTGACTTCCGCTATGCCGTCTACGCCAGCTCAGGCAACGACTACTCCTTCGGCTCGGGCGCCAACGGCACAGAGACACTCAACCACGGTACCAAGCCCAGCGGCCTCGCCAATCCCGACATCAAATGGGAGGAGTCGGCCCAGACCGACCTCGGTATCGACTTCGGCTTCCTCGGCAGCCGCATCACCGGAGCCATCGACTTCTACAACAAGAAGACACGTGGAATGCTCCTTGACATGCCCGTACCGTCCTATGCCGGCGACTCCGCCCCCGTGGGCAACCTCGGAAACATGGTCAACAGAGGAGTTGAAATCGACCTCGGATACCGCGGTCTCATCGGAGACCTCGCCTATAGAATCACCGCCAACGTCTCTCACAACCACAATGAGCTCACCTACCTCGGTGACGACGCCACATACCTCAGCGTAGACTCCCACAAGATCGGCACCCTCTCCAGAGGAGAAGTAGGTAAGCCATTCCCCTACTTCTACGGATACAAGGTCGACGGAGTCTTCCAGAACCAGGCCGAAGTGGACGCTTACGTCAATGCGGACGGAGTTCCCCTCCAGCCAGATGCGAAACCCGGCGACTTCCGTTTCAAGGACATCAACGGTGACGGCGTCCTCGATGACGACAATGACCGCACCTACCTTGGAAAAGGTATGCCCGACTGGACCTTCGGCCTCACCCTCGCTCTCGAATGGAGGGGCTTCGACTTCAACATGCTCCTCCAGGGCCAGTACGGTGCGCAGATCTTCAATGTCGCCCGCCGCACAGACCTCAACTATATCAATCTCCCCAGCAAGATGCTCAACCGCTGGACAGGAGAAGGTTCTACCAACGAGTATCCCGCATTCTCTTTCAACGACGCCAACCTGAATAACCGTCCCTCCGACTACTGGATAGAGGACGCCGCGTTCCTTCGCGCCCGCAACATCCAGATCGGATACACCCTTCCTTCAAGACTGACGGCCATAGCCGGCATCAGCAGGCTCAGGATATTCGGTCAGGTGGAAAATGCATTCACCCTCACAAGATACACCGGATGCGACCCGGAAGTGACGGGCGGCAACTCAGGCTACGGCACCTCTGCCGGAATCGACCGCGGTGTATATCCCCAAAGCCGCGTACTGACACTTGGTGTCAATCTCAATTTCTAAATTCACACGACAATGGACATGAAAAAGATACATATAGCAATCGCAGCGGCGGCCCTGATCCTGACAGGATGCTCCAAGGACTTTGTCTCACCCAGGCACAACTCCTCAGAGCCGCTTGACGAATATTACAACACCGAAGCCAGGATGCATGAGGGCCTCGTGGCGGCATACCACCCCCTGACCTGGTTCGACTACTTCAACCAGTACTGCCCGCTCAACCTCGTCTCCGACATCATGGCCGACGACATCTACTGCGGAGGCGAATCACCCAACGACCAGAAACCCCTGGCATACGCCCACCTCTATACACTCCAGTCCACCGAGCAGCCCAGCATGATATGGACCATCTGCTATTCCGGCATCAACCGTTCCTGCGTGGTGCTCCAATATGTCGACGGGGTAGAAGGCATGAGCGATGCCACCAAGTCACTCTACAAGGCTGAGGCGACAGTACTCAAGGCATTCTACTACAATCTTCTCTGGAAATTCTGGGGTAACGTTCCATACTACGATGAAAACCTCACATCTCCGTACCTGACGGAGCAGCTTGACCACGATGCCGTATACGAAAAAATCGTCACCAGGCTTGAAGAGGCCATTGACATGGGAGTGCTCCCGATGAAGGTCGCCGGCGGCAACGAAGGCCGGGTATCCCTCGCCATGGCATACATGCTCTACGCAGAGACCGTAATGTACCAGAAAGACCAGTCCCGCTACTCCAAAGCCCTTGGCTACATGAAAGAGATCATCGAATCCCGGAAATACGACCTCGTATCCGACTTCGCAGGCATCTGGCTTGAAACCGGAGAATGGGGAGCCGAATCCATCTGGGAGATCAACTACTTCTCCGAGGGCGGACTTCGTGACTGGGGGGCTCCGCTCAACGCCGGCGGACAGGTCTATTCCGTACTCACCGGCATCAACGGTTACTCCGGTGGCATCTACTATCCCGGATGGGGCTTCGGCACCGTGGCAAAGAGCGCCTACGACATGTTCGACGACGCCGACATCCGCAAGGATGCCAGCATCCTGAACTGGGAGAAGCACATTGCCGAAGTGGAGCCTGAGGCCACCTACAATTCCGAACGATGGGAGAACACCGGATACTTCCTCAACAAATACGTAGCCCGCAAGAACGGCAACCACGGCTTCCTCGCATCCGACAACCTCAACTTCGGCAACAACCTCAGATACTACCGCTATGCGGAGACACTTCTCAATGCAGCCGAGCTCTCCGTACTCACCGGAGCCGACGGCAGTTCATATCTCAAGCAGGTGCGTGACCGCGCCCACTGCCCCGACACCGGCACATCCATTGACGACATCATAGAGGAGCGCCACAAGGAGTTCGTAGGCGAAGGCAAACGGTACTGGGACCTCGTCCGTTCCGGCAAGGCCGCTTCCGTACTCAAGGGCAGCAACCACGAATACAGGGAGAGGGACTGGACCGAATCCAAGAAGTACTGGCCCATCCCTCAGAGCGAGCTTGACAAGGATCCCAACCTTCAGCAGAACAACTATTAATCCGCACAGCCATGAAAGACATTACAAGATACATACTCATCACTTCACTCGCAGCGGCCGCAGCGGCGTGCTCGCCGGATTATCCGGAACTTAATGAAAATGCCCTGCCGCAGGCATCGGAGCTGGATGTGACGATACATGTTGACCAGGCCACCAATTACGCAACATTCTCTATCGCCAACAAGGAGATGGTGCCGGTATGGATATTCGGCAGCGAGCTCATTGACGGCAAGGCCTCCAAGTCCTACGCTTACACGGGCAACGGCCTGCGCCTTCGCTTCCGCGAAGCAGGTACCCATTCCGTAGAGGTCAAGGCATATAACATGCACGGACTCTCCGTAGGTTCGAAGACAATCACATTTGAGATGGACGAGACCTATTTCGATCCTTTCGACGAGAAACCCTACATAGACGCCGTCTCCGGCGGCAGCAGTCTCGACTGGGTGTGGGATTCCACGCAGAACAGCCATTTCGGATGCGGCCCCGTCGGAGACCCCCTCGGCTGGTGGCAGTGTCCCGCCGGAGGGAAGGAAGGCTTTCTGTATGACGACGTGATGACCTTCAGTTCGGACGGGAAATATACATTCACTCCCGGCGACGGCAACGCATACGCCAACACCGGGTCCGAATATATGCCGGATTACAACACCGGCGAAGACTATCTCTTCCCCGCCGAAACCAAGACTACCGCCTACCACTTCGAGAACAACTGGAACGATGCCGGCATCGAGGAGATATTCCTATGCTTCGAACCTGGCACCATCGTGTCCTATGTACCTCACAAGAGTGCGGTGGAGGAGCCACGTTTCCAAATAATGGAGACCAAGACATCCACAATGAAAAAGAAGCTCTGCTTCATGTCGACCGTTTTCACCCCTTCCAATCCCGACGGTATCTCCTGGTACTACCAATTCGTGCCTGAAGGCACCGGCGGACAGGAAGAAGAAGAGGATGACGCGGACTTCGACGACGCCCTGTGGCAGGGTGCGACAGTCACCCCGGAGACATGGTTCTCCGCAGCCGACTGGTCCGGGGCCCTCACTCCCACCCTCAGCATGACGGAAGGCAACGGCTTCACGGTCACC
>JAFZPY010000013.1 GCA_017552475.1 Bacteroidales bacterium
ATAGAAGCCGAGTTTGTAGGCTGGCCAGTAATAGGGCGTGTTGCCGGAGTTGGCGGTGGAGGAGCTCACGTCGCTGCTGGAGATGACGTTGTTGGAGAAGTAATATCCCGCATCGTTGAGTTTGATGGCGGAGATGTAGAGGTCACCTATGTTGCCGAGGTGGTCGTTGTCAACGGCGCCGGATTTGGTGGCGTTGTTGGCGAAGGCCTTGTAGGCAATCTGATCGGGGTCGTATTCGCGGGACAGGACGGATTCCTGAGCACATGAGGCCAGCAGCGACATCGCGCCTATGGCCACGGCCAGATGGATAGTTGTTTTCATAGCATTATTACACACACTTGTGGTTAAAATTCTTCTTTGCGAGCAAATATAATATATTTTACCCCCCCCGCCAAATATTTTTGGAAGAATTTTAATATTAGTAAAATGTTTTATTATTTGGTCGTGCTTGAGATTCTCGGGCAGAGCCCAAGAATGACGCCAAAAACGACGCCGCAAAATACGGTAATGATATATAAAATACTAGTATTCCCGCGGGCCGAAAATGGTGGTACCGAGGCGGATGATGGTGGCGCCGGCGGAGAGGGCGAGGGGGTAGTCGGAGGACATGCCGATGGAGAGTTCGGTGAAGGAGGTGAGGGCCGGGAAGGTCGTGCGGAGACGGGAGTGAAGGGAGGCGATGCGTGCGAAATCGGCGCGGATGACTGACTCGTCATCGGTATGTGTGGCCATACCCATGAGCCCGCAGAAGCGGACGCCGGCGTAGGCAGACGCCTTAGGCAGAATATCATTCTCAATTTCCCGCTCCGTGAGTCCGCCCTTGGTCTCTTCGGCGCCAAGATGCAGTTCCAGAAGGATATCAAGCACTCTCCCCTCTCGTACGCACCAGGCATTTACAGCATCCAACAACCTCACGGAATCCACAGACTGCAACATGGACACATACGGCAGCACCAATTTCAGCTTATTAGTCTGCAAATGACCGATAAAATGCCACTGGACATCAGAAGGCATCTGCGGCACCTTTGCCGCAAGTTCTTGCGGACGGTTCTCTCCAAAAATCCTCTGTCCGGCATCATAGGCCTCCATAAGTTCGGAGACGGGATGGAATTTGGAAACTGCCACCAGTTTTACGCTTGGTGGCAGTTCCGATTGTATCTTATGAATTCGTTCCCTGATCATCGACGGTTTTTCTTGTTCTGTTCCATCTGACGCTGCATCTTCTGTGCTTCTTCGAGACGGAGCTGCCATTTGGACTTGGCAACAGGCTTGCCTTCGGAAGCCTTGATGCGAGCCTCTATGGCGGCAGGATCAACGAACCATTTGCGAATCACAAACGTCTCGATCATCGTGATGATGTTGGAAAGAAGATAGTAGTAACTCAAGCCCGAAGACAGGCTGTTGCAGATGACAAACATCATAATCGGCATGAAGTATATGCTCATGACACGCATCATCTGGGTATTGGGGTCATTGCCTGACATCTGGCTTCCGGACAGCACCTTGGAATAGAAGAACATGGATACTGCCATCAGCAAGGCAAACAGGGAAATATGATCGCCGAGAATAGGAATCCGAGTGCCGAAGTCCACGATGCTGTCGTATGCACTAAGGTCATTCGCCCAGAGGAAATGCTGCTGACGAAGCTCGATGGAAGCCGGGAAGAAGCGGAACATAGCCCAGAGTATCGGGAACTGAAGGAGCATCGGAAGGCAACCGCCCATAGGACTGATGCCGGCCCTGCGATACAGGTCCATAGTGGCCTGCTGCTTCTTCATGGCATCCTCCTGTTTGGGATACTTCTCGTTGATCTTGTCAATCCAAGGCCTGACGGCTGCCATCTTGGCTGATGAGGAATATGACTTGTAGGCAAATGGAAGCACCACGATCTTGATGAAGATGGTCATCAGGAGAATGATGATACCGAAATTGGAAATAAACTGATGGAGCCAGTTAAACAGAGGGATGATCACCCACTTGGTGAACCAGCCTATAAGCGAACCGCCGAGAGGAATGATCTTCTCGTATTTATGGCCGTATGACTTCAGCGTCTGATAATGATTAGGGCCGAAATAGAACTCAAACGGCACGGAAATCTCCTTGCTGCCGGGTGTAAACTCCACCCTCAGGGCTGCATTGCATGCCATGAGGTCATGCGAAGGGTCATCTTCTTTCTTGAACTCAATGCCGAACTCTCCGGATGAGAACTCACCTGGTGCGCGCATGATGGCAGAGAAGAACTGCTGCTGGAATGCAAACCACGAGATCTTGGAATCGACCCTCTTGGAACCATTGCGGCCGCCGCCAATATTTTCAGGACTCTTCTCGCCGGAGAAGTAATAGTTAAGTCTGGAGTAGCGGGTCTCATTGGAATATCCTTTTTCCATGCGGGGCATGGTCACGTCGAAATCCACATCGAAAGATGAGACGTTTCTCGGGATAAGACCTTCCATACCGACAAACGACAGAAGGTTGTCGACATGGTAAGAACCCTTGTGAAGGACATATTTCTGCTCGATGTATCCGCCTCCGGTGAAAGGAAGACGCATCACCACAGTGCTGTCGGATGATGCTTCGGGGATGTAGTCAAATACGAACTTGCGGGTATCAACAGCCGTCGGAGCATAAACCGTCACTCCGATAGAGGCTTTGCCGTCACGGAATATATAAAGGTCGGTGCTGTCGTGATTGTAGTAATCCTTGACACGGACAGAACGTGGCTGCGCTCCCCTGGTGTCAAAGACAATTTCAATCTTGTCGTTGGCAACAGTGACGGCAGCGCCCTCGCGGGCGGTGGCGACATTAAGCAGGGAATCGGGATAAACAGCTATAGGGGCGTCGGATGCCGCTACCCTGCCGGCGACGAGGGTGTCCTCCGGATGCTCGGCGAAATATGCAAGACGGATACTGTCCTGACGAGCCTGTTCTACACGAGCTACGGAGTCGATCTGGGCCTGGATGGCGAGCTGTTTTTTATATTCACGGGACTGGAATCCGAAGAAACCAATCATTATTAGACCGATAAGGACAAAGCCGATTATCGAATTTTTATTCATATGGTGCTATTCAGATTTTTCGTTTTCAGCCTCTTCAATCTTGCGGATCTCTGCGGCAAGGGTCTGGAGTTCAGCCTTGGCGGCATCAATCTTCTCCTGCATCTGGTCAATAAGAGCTGAAGCAGTGGATTTTGAGAAGAAACCGATATTGTTTTCATAGGTGACGATGTCCTGCTGGAGCTGGTTGTATTTGGCGACAAGGCGCTCTTTTTCGCTCTTGGGCCTGGACTGGCCACCACGGGACGAACGTGCTTTGGGACTGAAGTCAGGGAACTTGGCCTGCATTGCTTCGCGATAGGCAGCGTTGACAGCATCCTTCTCCTTGAATGGCACGTGACCGATGGCTGACCACTTGGCGGCGAAATCGGCAGCTGCGGCTGCGAGGTCTTCGCAAGAGGCCGTATCGAACGCATTGATATCCTCAACGATCTTGCGCTTGGCCTTGAGATTTGAATAGAAATCATTTTCCGGCTTGGCGTTCTTGTCACGCTCGGTGAAGAACTCGTCACAGGCGGCACGGAAACGTTTCCATATCTGTTCTGATTTCTTGCGGGGCACGGCACCGATCTCTTTCCACTGTTTCTGGAGATTGATGAACTGGTCTGTGGTCTTCTTCCAGTCGGTGCTGTTTTTGATGGCCTCGGCCTGCTCGATGATGGCGAGCTTCTTCTCGAGGTTTTCGTTCATATTGTCCTTGAACTGGGAGTAGAATACTCTCTTGCGCTCAAAGAACTTGTCGCAGGCCGCACGGAAGCGGTCGTAGATTTTCTGATTGTCTTTCTTGGAGGCGAAGCCGATCTTGCGCCAGTCGGCCTGGATGTCTTCAATGGCCTTGGACAGGGAGTTCCACTCATTGGATGTGGTAATCTCCTTGTCGGCGATAGCCTCGACTTTTTCGCAGAGGGCGGATTTTGCCTTGAAATTTTCAGCCTGCTGGCCCTTCAGACCTTCAAAGTAGCCCTGGTATTTCTTGTTGATGACGGAAGTAGCGGCTTTGAAGCGGTCCCAGATGGACTCGCGGAACTCCTTGGCCACAGGGCCGTATTCTTTCCACTGCTCGTGGAGCTTCTGGAGCTCACGGAAAGCTTCGACGACATTTTCGCTCTCGGCGAGCTTTTCAGCTTGTGCACAGAACTCTTCCTTGGCTTCAAGGTTTTTCTTGAAATCGAGGTCGCGAAGGTCACGGTTGATTTTGACCATGTCGTAGAATTTCTCGACATGGAACTGGTATGTGTCGTTGATGTCGCGGTAGTTCTGTACGGGGACAGGTCCGATCTCCCTCCAGCGGTTCTGGATCTCACGGAATTCGGGGAACGTGGCATTGACATCCTCCTGTTTTTCAAGGAGAGCCTTGAGGTCTTCTATGACAGCCTGTTTGAGGACAAGGTTCTGCTCACGCTCGCTTTCGAGCTGCCTGTTGTATTCGGCACGCTCCTTCCTGTATTTTGTGTATATTGCTTTAAATCCTTCTTCAATGGCCGCAAAAGGATTTGCCGGAGCGGTCTCGGCAGGTGCTTCAGTGGCGGTCTCTTCTTCCACAGGCTCTTCTGCGGGTTCGTCCACCTTGGGACCGAGTCCGGCTTCCGCCTTCTCTTTGGAAAGCAGCTTGTAGAATGCGGATTTGATGGCTTCGGCCTCCTTTGACCTTTTCAGGCGGTCTTCGGCCATGGCTAGAGTAGAGAACATCTCCGAGAGCTCGGCAAGAGTCTTGTCGGCGAGAGAGAGTTCTACGATTTCTTCACTCATAATACGGTAGAGTTAGTGTTTTACATAAGTGTATATCTATGCAAATATACGATAATTTTTGGCTTAACTCTAAACAATGTGCTATTTTTGCACAAAAGTGAAGTACAGTATGAGAATAGACATCCTCACAGTCGTGCCGGAGCTTCTGGAGAGTCCCCTCTCCCACTCCATCGTAGGGCGCGCAATCAAAAAGGGAATAGTGGAAATCCACGTTCACAATATCCGCAAATACGGCATCGGCCCGCGTGCCACCGTCGATGACTACAGCTACGGCGGCGACGCCGGCATGGTCATGATGGTAGAACCCGTGCACAAGATGATAGAAGAGCTGCGCTCCGAGCGTCACTACGACGAAATCATCTATATGGCCCCAGACGGCGAGATCCTCGACCAGGGCATCTCCAACGAGCTCTCCCTCAAGGAGAACATCATCATCCTCTGTGGTCATTACAAGGGTATAGATGAACGCATCCGCACGCACCTCGTCACACGCGAGATCTCCGTCGGAGACTATGTCGTCAGCGGCGGCGAGATTCCCGCCGCCATCCTGGCTGACTCCATCGTCCGTCTCCTCCCCGGAGCTCTCACTGACGAGACTTCCGCACTTTCCGACAGCTTCCAGGCCGGCCTCGTCGCCCCTCCCGTCTACACCCGCCCCGCCGAGTACAACGGCTGGAAGGTTCCCGACGTCCTGCTCAGCGGCAACCCCAGACTCATCACCGCATGGCAGGACGAACAGGCTCTCGCGCGTACCGCAGAACGCCGCCCGGGGCTTCTAAAAGAGAAAAAATAACATTTCCATTCAAATTCTTAATCAAAAATTTGGAATAACAAAAACTATCACTATATTTGCAATAGTTAAACAAAGCGCATCCCGGTTATTAAATATTTTTAATAACAGTTTTAACAAGGCTTTTTCTAACCAACGATAATTAGATTTAACCTTCTTCAAAGGTAAATACACTACTAACTAACCAAATAAAGCCCGCAGCGATGCGGGCTTTAGATATTTTGTAAGCACCGAAAAAACGGTACTAATCTATTATTAAATATTTTTATAATCTGTAAGAAATCTTGAACATGAAATTCACAGGGGCCTGCGGGAAGATCCCTTCTTCCTGCAAGACGCTTTCCGTGGAGTTCATATATGAAAGTGCGCCCCAGGCGTCGGCATAATACTTACGATTGAAAAGATTGTTGATGTATCCCGAGAGTCCGAGCACTCCCCCGCGTACCCTGAATTCATGAGTCAAAGACAGATCGCTTACAAAATAAGCAGGCACTTTCCTACCCTCGTCCTGAGTGTTATCCCAGTATTGTTTACCCACATATTGGCATTCAAATGAGAGTGTTGTCGTGCGGAGCGAGCCGCGTGTCATGTTTTTGAAGGGAGTCACGCCGATGCGCCCCTTTGCGGTGACGGAGGGAGACATCAGCATTGTCACTTTGCCGAGGTGTTCTTTGTATTGAGGGAAGACAACATTCCAGTCATCTTCGTTATCGTAGGTGGCATAGTATTGGGTATGATCCACTATCTTATTGGTACTCAATGTCGTATTAGCTTCGATGAGAAGCTCCGGGAGAGCAGCCCATGCGCCGGCGATTTCGATGCCGCGGCGGTAGCTCTTTCCGACATTGTCTTTTAAAGCATAGCCGGATGCGTTCAGCC
>JAFZPY010000114.1 GCA_017552475.1 Bacteroidales bacterium
ATGACAGGAAGGTTGTGACGGAGTCCAATCTCATAGTCGTTGACGTCATGCGCAGGGGTGACCTTGAGGCAACCGGTACCGAATCCCATCTCGACATAGCTGTCTTCTATGACAGGTATTTCCCTATTAATCAGAGGGATAAGCACCTTTTTGCCTTTGAGCCAGTGATGACGTTCATCTGCAGGATTGACGCAGATGGCGGCGTCAGCCATGATTGTCTCGGGACGGGTTGTGGCAATGACGAGGTATTTGTCGGTCGGATTGCCCTGTCCGTCGGAAATATAGTAGCGAAGGTGGTAGAAATGGCTCTTGGTGTCTTTGTGGACGACCTCTTCGTCGCTGACCGCGGTCAGGCCGACGGGGTCCCAGTTGACCATGCGTACACCTTTATATATAAGGCCTTTTTTGTAGAAATAGACAAAAGTATTGATAACCGCCTCGGAGAGAGCCGGTTCCATTGTGAAGCGGGTGCGATCCCAGTCGCAGGACGCACCGAGTTTGCGGAGCTGGCTGAGAATGATGCCGCCGTGCTCCTCTTTCCATTCCCAGGCATATTTGAGGAATTCCTCGCGGGTAAGATCCTCTTTGCTGATGCCTTTCTCGCGGAGGCGAGCCACGACTTTGCTCTCAGTGGCAATTGAGGCATGGTCGGTGCCGGGCACCCAGCAGGCATTCTTGCCGTCCATGCGCGCCTTGCGGACGAGCACGTCGTTGAGTGTATTGTTGAGCACATGGCCCATATGGAGAATACCCGTTACATTGGGCGGCGGTATGACGACGGTATAAGGTTCCCTCGCATCGGGCTCGGAGTGGAAGAATTTATTTTCCAGCCAGTAGGCGTACCATTTGTCCTCGACTTCGGAGGGATTGTACTTTGCCGATAATTCCATATTCGATATATCTTTTTATTCCAATAGCCTGCAAAGATACTGATTTTTCATTAAATTTGCGGAAACAAAATCGCTTTAAACACATTCCACGACATGGACAACAACAATAACAACCCTCAGAAGCAGATATCCCTCGAACTCAAGCCCGAGATCGCCAAAGGCAACTACTCCAATCTTGCCATAATCACGCACTCCCACAGCGAGTTCATCCTCGATTTCGCCACCATGCTTCCAGGCCTACAGAAGCCTGAAATCGGCAGTCGCATCATCATGACTCCCGAGCATGCCAAACGCCTTCTCAATGCCTTGGCAGACAATATAAATAAATACGAGAGCCAGTTCGGTGAGATTTCCCTCGGTGCCGCCAGTCCCAAGGGCACATTCGACCTCGGATCCTTCCTTCAAAACGGAGGCGGCGCCAAATCATAAATGATACACATGCAGCTTGACCTCAAGAAGATAAAGGCTTTCGCCTTCGATGTGGATGGAGTGATGACGGACGGGGGCGTACTAAGTGACCTCTCCGGCGAGCTCTACCGCGTCTTCGATTCCAAAGACGGTTTCGCAATCCGCATGGCCACAATGGCCGGCTACCCAGTAGCCGCCATCACGGGCGGCCGTTCCATGAGCGTACGCAACCGCTTCATTTCCTGCGGGATGAAAGCAGAAGACGTCTATCTCGGCTCCCGCAACAAAGAGCTGGACATGCATGATTTCTGTGCACGATATGGCATCACACCTGACGAACTGATGTATTTCGGCGACGATGTTCCCGATATCGGAGTCCTGAAGGCCTGCGGCATAGGCGTGTGTCCCTCTGACGCCGTGGAAGACGTCAAATCCGTGGCTGACTACGTCTCTCCCCTTCCAGGAGGCAGGGGTTGTATCCGCGACATGTTCGAAAAGACGATGAAGGCCCAGGGTCGCTGGGTATTCGACGTACAGCTATACACGAAAAAGTTCTAAGATGGACCTCAAAGGCAAGAAAATCATCCTAGGCAGCAATTCCCCGCGCCGCCGTACCCTTCTTACAGGCCTCGACATCCCTTTCGAGGTGGATACACTCAATAATTTCGATGAAATTTACTCCCCCTACACGCCCTATGACATGGTCCCCGTACTGATGTCCGAGGGCAAGTCCAGCGGTTTTCACAGGCCTCTTGAAGACAACGAAATACTGATCACGGCCGACACCATGGTGATTCTCTCGGACCGCATCCTTGGCAAACCTCATTCCCGGGAAGACGCCGTCTCCATGTTGAAAGCCCTCTCCGGACGTGAACATCACGTCATTACAGCAGTCACCCTCAGGGACTCTTCCCACATGGTAACAGACACAGACACCACCCAGGTCCGCTTCCGGGAGCTCTCAGATGAAGAGATTGACTACTATATAGACAAATACAAACCCTTCGACAAGGCCGGGGCCTACGGAGCCCAGGACTGGCTAGGATATTCAGCGATCACGCACATTGAGGGCTCATTTTTCAATGTGGTAGGCCTGCCGGTCCACAAGGTTTACAAAATGCTCAAAGAATTCATATAACTCGCCACAAATAGAGAAGACTCGCCACAAGAAACATCGTTTTCGCCACAAAGAATTCGGAGATTTCACGCGGGTTGTTATTTTTGCGACCGGTTATTACAGATTATATTATTATGATTGAAAAGTTCCTCAAAAAGACGTCCTTCACCTCGATGGAGGATTTCAAAAAGAATCTCAATTTTACCGTTCCGGAGCACTTCAACTTCGGATACGACGTTATAGATGCATGGGCGGAAGAAGCACCCGACAAACTCGCCATGATCTGGGTCAGCGACCGCGATGAAGAACGCCGCTTCACATTCGCAGATCTCAAGCGCGAGAGCGACAAAGTAGCCGGCTACCTGTCTTCAATCGGCATTGGCCGCGGCGATATGGTCATGCTCATACTCAAGAGACGCTACCAGTTCTGGACCACGATGATCGCCCTCCACAAGATCGGCGCCATCGCGATTCCGGCCACCTTCCTCCTGACTACCCAGGATATCATCTACCGTTGCAAATCAGCTGAGATCAAAGCCATTATCTGCTGCGGTGAGTCTGCCATCCTCGACAAAGTCGCTGCGGCAGAACCCAAATGCCCTTTCCTCGAGAAGATGATTTCCATAGGACCGGAAGTCCCCGAAGGCTTCGAAGACTTCGAGGCCGGAGTCGCCGCGGCAAAGCCGTGGGTGCGCGGCTCTTTCACCAACGAGAGCGAAGACCCCTTCCTTATGTACTTCACCAGCGGCACCTCAGACGAGCCTAAGATGGTTCTCCACAGCCACACATATGCTATCAGCCACATTGTCACCGCAGCATTCTGGCACAATCTCTCCCCCGACAGCATACATCTTACCTACTCTGACACCGGCTGGGGCAAAGCCGTCTGGGGCAAACTCTACGGCCAATGGATTGTCGGCGCCACGGTCTTTGTCTACGACCATGAGAAATTCGTCCCTGCCGAGCTCCTCGGCCTGATCGGCAAATACCGCATCACTTCCTTCTGCGCTCCTCCGACCATCTACCGCTTCCTCATCAAAGAGCACTTCAACTGCTTCGATCTCAGTTCGCTGAAATACTGCACAACAGCCGGAGAAGCCCTCAATCCTTCGGTATTCGAGGAATTCCATCGCCGCACCGGCATCTGGATATATGAAGCCTTTGGCCAGACAGAGACGACACTCACCCTCGGTACCTTCCCCTGGGTGACTCCCCGTCCCGGCTCAATGGGCATCCCCAATCCCGCCTACGACATCGACATCGTCAAACCCGACGGTACACGGGCGGCGACCGGCGAAAGGGGCACCATCGTCATCCACACAGACAAACGCAAGCCCATCGGCCTGTTCCTTGGCTATTACCGCAATCCTAAGCTCACCCACAAGGCATGGCACGATGACCTCTACTATACCGGCGACGTGGCTTATCGCGACGCGGACGGCTACTACTGGTTCGTAGGCCGCGACGACGACCTCATCAAGACTTCCGGCTACCGCGTCAGCCCGTTCGAAGTAGAAAGTGCCACCATGACACACCCCGCAGTGGTCGAATGCGCCATCACAGGTATCCCTGATCCCGAAGAGCTCCGCGGAACCATTGTCAAAGCCACAATCGTCCTCTCCGGCGACTACAAGCCTCGTCTTGCCACACCGGAAGGCAAGGCGGCCCTCACCAAGGATATCCAGAACCACGTCAAGAAGATAACGGCACCTTACAAATACCCCCGCGTCATCGAATTCGTCGACGCCCTGCCCAAAACAATCAGCGGCAAGATACGTCACGTCGAAATACGCGAAAAGGACAACAAGAAATAATTAAGGAAAAGCCCGCGGCAAACAACCGCGGGCTTCTTCTTAACCACGATAAGGTACAAAAAAAATGAGACGTCGACGCATCCCGCGTGGACCTCTCATACTAACCACATAATTAATAACACTAAAACTAATAACCAATAGATTGAGTTGGTGAGAGAACCTCATTGCCTCAACCCGGATACAAAGGTACAACATTATTTTTATTCCGCAAATTTTTTCAACAATATTTTTTGAAATTTTTTTAAAAATTTTGTAATGTGTTGATTTTCAGCGCTCAACATGATAATTAAAATTTTTAGTGAGGTTATTAAAAATATTACATAAGCTTCTGAGGCCCCTGAACGCGTATTCAGGAGCCTCAGAAAGATTATTTATTAGTACTAATCGTTACAATCCTTAAGGATATGGAAAGAAAAGCCTTACACATTATAACTTCTTCCGAAGGTGGTCAATCATATCCTTAGTCATGGATGCAAGGTCATATTCAGGCTTCCAGCCCCATTCCTGACGCGCACATGAATCATCCATGCTGTCAGGCCAGGAATCAGCTATGTGCTGCCTGAGTGGATCCACCTCATAACGCATCTTGAAATCAGGTATTTCCTTCCTGATGGCGGCGGCGATGATCTCAGGGTCGAAACTCATGGAAGCGATATTGAATGCATTGCGGTGAACGAGTTTGTCAGGATCCGCCTGCATAATCTCCACTGCAGCCCTGAGAGCATCCGGCATATACATCATATCCATGAATGTACCGGCTTTTACCGGGCAGACAAATTCCTCCCCCTTGACCGCCGAATAATAGATTTCCACCGCATAATCGGTAGTGCCTCCGCCAGGAAGGGTCACATAAGAGATAAGGCCGGGGAAACGGACCGATCTGGTATCGACACCATACTTATAATAATAGTAGTTGCTCAAAAGCTCGGTGGACACTTTGGTCACGCCGTACATGGTACGGGGGCGCTGAACAGTATCCTGCGGAGTGTTGACGGCCGGGGTCTCCGGACCGAAAGAGCCGATGGAACTGGGCGTGAACACGGCTACTCCGTTTTCCCTGGCCACCTCAAGGATATTGATAAGGCCGTTCATCTGGATATCCCAAGCCATGAGAGGTCTTGACTCGGCCACAGCCGACAGGAGGGCGGCCAGATTGTATATAGTATCAATATTATACTTGCGGACAATCTCATGGAGCGCAGCTCCATCCCTTACGTCAGCAATCTCGGAAGGGCCGGATTCGAATAGTATCCCCTTAGGCTCGGCGCCCTTTATATAGCCTGCTACGACTGTAGATCCAGGCACTTCTTTCCTAAGCTTCATGGTTAGTTCAGAGCCGATCTGGCCGGTAGAACCGATGACTAGAATGTTTTTCATTTTCAAGCAGTATTGTGTGTGTTTTTTTTGCGGCACAAAATTACTCCATTTTAGTTAAAATACAGAAGAAAAATTGGAGTTTTTAAATACAAAAATCGTAAATTTGAATTCACAAACGTAAAACACACACATACCCTATGTACGGAAAGTTCCAGCAACATCTCCAGACAGAGCTCGCAGCCATTGAAGAAGCGGGCCTGTACAAGAAAGAGCGCAACATCGTTTCACCCCAGAGCGCCGAGATCACCCTCGAAGACGGCTCCAAGGCCCTGAATTTCTGCGCCAACAACTACCTCGGTCTCGCCGACAACCCCAGACTCATCGAAGCGGCCAAAAAGGCCATGGACTCAAAAGGCTACGGCATGTCATCCGTCCGCTTCATCTGCGGTACCCAGGACAAGCACAAAGAGCTGGAAAAAGCCGTTTCCGACTTCTTCCATACCGATGACACCATCCTCTACGCCGCTTGTTTCGATGCAAATGGCGGTGTTTTCGAACCTCTTTTCACCGCAGAAGACGCGATAATATCAGACTCGCTCAATCACGCATCCATCATTGACGGCGTCCGCCTCTGCAAAGCACAGCGTTTCCGCTATGCAAATGCTGACATGGCAGACCTTGAACGCTGCCTACAGGAAGCTCAGTCCTGCCGATTCCGCATCATCGCCACTGACGGCGTCTTCTCCATGGACGGCAATGTCGCCCCCATTGACAAAATATGCGACCTCGCAGAGAAATACGATGCACTCGTGATGGTCGACGAAAGCCATTCCGCCGGTGTTGTCGGTGCCACAGGACGCGGCGTCGCTGAACAGTTTGACTGCTATGGCCGGATTGATATCTTCACCGGCACGCTCGGCAAAGCATTCGGCGGTGCCGTCGGCGGCTTTACCACCGGCCGCAAAGAGATCATTGACATGCTCCGTCAGCGCAGCCGTCCCTATCTTTTCTCCAACTCCCTGCCGCCCATGATCGTAGCCGCCGGACTTGAGACATTCAAGATACTCAGCGAAAGCAATGAACTCCACGATCGCCAGCAGGAAAACGTCAAATACTTCAGGGACAAGATGATGGCCGCAGGATTCGACATAAAGCCCACTCAGTCAGCCATCTGCGCCGTGATGCTGTACGACGCCAGACTATCTCAGGAATTCGCCGCGCGCATGGCAGAAGAAGGCATATTCGTGACCGGCTTCTACTACCCCGTTGTGCCTAAAGGCGAAGCCCGTATCCGCGTACAGCTTTCCGCAGCACACACGCGTGCCCACCTCGACAAGGCCATTGAGGCATTCATCAAGGTCGGACGCGAATTGAACGTGATAAAATAGCCCTACATCCAGGCGTCATAGCTATTTGAAAGATCCTCGCCGCCGGAAGAAGAAATGAATGAGACTATCTGTTCGAGATAGCGCGCATCCACTTCATCAAAGGTGGCGAGTTCCTTACTGTCTATATCCAGTACGGCGATTACCCTGCCATCTTTGATTACGGGCACAACTATCTCGCTGCGGCTGAGGGAACTGCATGCTATATGACCGGGGAATTCCTCGACATCAGGGACAACGATTGTCCTGGCCTGGACATACGACGTACCGCACACGCCTTTCCCAAAAGGAATATGTATGCATGCTGCAGGACCTTGGAACGGTCCTATGAGGAGTTCGCCGTTCTCGGCACGATAAAAACCCGTCCAGAAAAAACCCATCTCCTCGTGCACAGCGGCAGCGACGGTCGCCATCTTCGCAACGATGTCTGTCTCTCCTTCAATAAGGGAACGGACCTTCTTCAAGAGGCCCTCGTACTTCTGTGTCTTGTTCATTACCTGATTACGTTATAAATTTGCAGTTCGTGTTCTCCCCGCACAGGGGATAATGCAAATATAAAAAAGATATGATAATAATCCTCACCGTACTAGCATATTTCCTGATCCTGCTCATAATCAGCCGCATCACAAGCAGACGCACCGACAACGACACATTCTTCACTGCCGGCCGCCGCTCACCCTGGTATATGGTCGCCTTCGGCATGGTCGGCGCCAGCATCTCCGGCGTTTCATTCATCTCCGTACCCGGAATGGTCGTCAGCTCCGACATGACCTACCTCCAGATGTGCCTTGGCTTCATCCCCGGATACTTCGCCGTCGCCTTCCTCCTTCTTCCCGTCTTCTACCGCCTCCAAAGCGCATCCATATACTCTTACCTCGATCACCGCTTCGGTTCCGTCACCCAAAAGACCGGCTCCTCGCTGTTCCTCATCTCCAAGATGGCCGGCACCGTCGTCAAATTCTACGTAGTCTGCACCATCATGCAGCGTTTTGTCTGTGATCCCGTCGGCATCCCCTTCCATGTCACCGTCATCGCCCTTGTCCTCCTCATCTGGCTCTACACCCGCCGAGGCGGCATCAAGACCCTCGTCTGGACCGACACCTTCCAGACCATCTGCATGTTCGGCGCCCTCATCCTCATCATCCTCCACATCACCTCCGACCTGGGCCTGACAACCGGCGAAGCCATCAAAGCAATTTCCAACGCCCCCCAAAGCCACATTTTCAACTTCTCCGACTGGCACAGCCGCAGCCACTTCCTCAAACAATTCATCAGCGGGGCGTTCATCGTCATCGTCATGACCGGCCTTGACCAGGACATGATGCAGAAAAACATGACCTGCAAGACCCTCGCCGACGCCCGTAAAGACATGTGCACCTACGGCTTTCTCTTCCTCCCGGCCAACCTCCTGCTCCTATCACTCGGCATCCTACTCGTAATGCTTGCCAATACCAGCGGCATCGCTCTTCCCCACTCCACGGACGAAATCCTCCCCATGTTCGCCGCCGGCGGCCTCCTAGGCACACCTGTCGTCATCCTCTTCACCATCGGAATTGTCGCAGCCTGCTTCTCCTCCGCCGACTCCGCCCTCACCTCCATCACCACCAGCTTCTGCCTGGACATATTAGAGCGTCCGAATGACGAAAAGCTGCGCAAACGCATCCACATCGCCACATCCATCACTTTTGCAATACTAATCCTCATATTCGACGCCGTCCGCACCACAAATCTCCTCGACGCCATCTACACCATCGTCTCCTACACCTACGGTCCGCTCCTCGGCTTCTACGCCTATGGCTTGCTGACACGCCGCACAGCCTCCGACCGTCTCACCCCCTTTATCGCCATCGCCGCTCCACTCCTCTGCTTCCTCCTCTCCCACCTCACTACCACCCTCACCGGTTACCGCTTCGGCTACGAACTCCTTCTCCTCAACGGCGCAATAACATTCACCGCACTGGCGCTGACACGAACCTCCCCCGTCATCCCAGATGAACGGGCACAGCGGGCGTAATCCGGAATAACAGAGCGAAGAAAAGGAGGGTGTATTCTAAGACTTTTGCAAGGAATACACCCTCTCGCTTAATCAGATTAAGTTCCATAATAAAAACTACTCGCTTGGTATAACCCTGACAAGACGAACTGAATAGCCACCGTCAAAACTGCCCCAGAAAGAATAAGACATTAAATCGTCTGCAAAATCTAGGGCCCAGGCACTGGTGTAATTAGTAGTGTTTAAAGAACATGACCAGTAGAACCCTTCTCCTAAACTAATGGATTGTCCATGACGCTCTCCTGCAGCTGGCAAGAAAACGCACCCAGCCGCTTCCAAATCCTCCCATTCGGAGGAAGTTAAGCTGAGAGCATTAAAACGGTTAGCATTATATTCATTACCATTTATATTTCCAGATGCAGTCAGTTTAGCCTGATTATCCAGAGAAGGAGTATTCCCGACAGCCCAATCGTCAGGGAAAAGTATTAGCCCCTTAAAAGAATAGATTTTAGCCTTGGCATAACGGGCATTGAGTGAATTTGTCACAGTGCGAGTTTCTAAAATATATATCCATTCTGACTGCGACAAGGTATGCCACGTGTTTGCAGGATCTGTAGATGCGCCATTATATATGGCGTTTTCACCCCAATCCATAAAATCACCTAAATAATCAGCGCCGACAATAGAAATATTGATTCCCCATGGCTTAGAACCATGATCAGTAGACCAGCCAAATAGGTCAATCCAGCCAGACAAATCGGTAATAGAGTGATTGGCCGTTGCGTTGCCTATATAGTCATACTGATGCTCGGCAAACCGCCAGGTTACGCCTTCTTCATGAGAAGGATCTCCGCTGGCGTCAATGTGACACTGAAGGTTACCTTGGGAGAAGCAAACCTGATCTCCATCCTCATTGACGGTGAAGAGGCCGGGGATGGCACCGGCAGGGAAAGAGATAACGGGATCCGGCTCCGGATCAGGAATGACAGGGCCGCCGTTGACGGAGACGGGAGAACCGGCCTCCCAGTTGGCGACGCTGGCGGTGTAGTCGATGGCCGAGCCGAGGATGAAGGTGTCGTCGGGGAATTCGGGTGATACGACTTTCTTGAGGTTGCTGGAGGCCAGCACTGTGGCTTTGCCGAGGGTGCCGGTGTAGACTTCCTCGAGCTTGCCGTTCGACTGGATGGATTCGGAGACGCCGATACCGGTGCTGAAGTTCAGGGTCACGGTGTAGGACTTACCGGCCTCGAAGGTCTGGCTCGCGGGGATATAGATTCTGGTCACGGCGTATTTGCCGGCATCGGCTGATGCCGGATAGATCTGGACATTGTTGGCCGATGCCCTGACGTTGACCAGAAGGTCTACCCAGTGGTCGGTGATATCGGGACTGCTGCCGGAGGCGGCGGTGGTCAGGGTCACGCTCTGAGGGATGACATAGAAGTAGTTGCCTCCCATGACGTTCTGGGCGGTGGAGGTCATCGCCGTGCCGCTGAGGGCGTCGTTGCTGATATTGAGTTCACCATACTGCAGAGGGGTGCCGAGGGAGCCCCAGCAGGAGTGGAGATTGTTGGAGTTGCCGTAGTTGGCGCTGACCAGGCCTTCCCAGTCGGCGTCCGATGCGGCGTTGGTGGTGTTGTACTGCGGGAAGGTGAAGGTACCCACGGACTTGAAGCCGCCGATCTGCAC
>JAFZPY010000115.1 GCA_017552475.1 Bacteroidales bacterium
CACACGCAAGTACAATACCCGTGCCCTAAGAGATATATCTTTAATAATCAAGCAATTGTGCGGGTAGGATGATAAAAGTGTGTTAAGGGCCCCCACGCCACAGTAAAGTGGCTTTACAACGAAAACATACAGGAAAGCACGTTTTCAAAGGAAATAGTTAAAAAAGTAACTATCTTTGCTCTATGTGCCGAAGTATTAGCATATTATTGACGGGGATGCTCGTTGTGTCGGCTTCCTGCACCAAATACTCTCCCGACAGACAGACTCGCCGGTTGTTGACACAGCTGGATGGATACGTATCGGCCAGGGAGATGTATGATGTGAAGAAAAGGAACCAGCTTGAGGCCATTGCCCGACTGGTCAGCACATCCTCCGACCCGGAGCGTCGCTACGAGACCGCGATGAGCCTGGCGTCAGAGTACTTCGCCTACAGCTTCGACTCAACCCAATACTACCTCAAGAATTGCATATCCCTTGCGCAAGATGTTCTCCACGACCAGGAGAAGGTCGACAGGTCTTACATAATGCTCGGCTCTCTCTACGACAAAGCCGGGAATTTCATGGAAGCCCGCAGCATTCTGTACGATCAGATTGACTCTTCCGCCCTTTCCGATGAGTTGAAGGCCGAGTATTATTGGACTTTGTATGATTTCAGCCGTGACCTCTCCGGCAACTCCGGAATGGCCGAACGTTTCACCATTCCGGACAGGAGCATTTTCAGGGAACGTCTATACAGTCTCCTCCCAGATAATTCGGAGCGATGGCGTCTCCTCAAGATGCAGCAGATGTCGGATGAAGGCAGACTGGCTTCGGCCGACAGCCTCGGCCGCATCCTGCTCTCCGGATTGTCCCAGGAAGACCGCAGATATGCCATATATGCTTTCGAGGTTTCCGACATAGCAGAAAAACAGGGACTTGCACCACAAAGGCTTGAATGGCTGGTCAAGTCCGCACAGTGCGACATCATAAACGGCATCAAGGACTATGCATCGTTGACGATGGTGGCACAAATAATCCTTTCACAAGATATCGACCGCTCGTTCAGATACTTGCGTATCGCACAGGAAGACGCCCTCTTCTACAATGCCAAGTTGCGTCCCTGGCAGATCTCGCACAGCCTGATGGAAGTGGAGAACGCGTACCAGAAAAGGCAGGCGCTCAACTCGAAGATGTTGATGACAACACTCATCCTGCTGACCCTGCTGTCTGCGGCTCTTTCACTTCTCTCCCGTTTCCTGATCGTACGGTCAAGAAAACTGACAAAAGTCCGCCAGGATCTTGAGGAAAGCAATTTACAACTTGCGCAGAACAACATAACCCTCAATGAGCTCAACAGCCGCATCAGCCAGGCCGACCAGGTCAAGGAAGAGTACATTATCAGTTTCCTTGAAAGTTTGTCCGACCAAATAAGCATCGTGCGGGCGGAGGACAACCGCTTCCGCAACCTGCTCAAGCAGGGCAAAGCTGAGCAGTTGCTGAAGGAACTTTCCATTTCCAGCCGCTCGGAGAAAGCAAGGGAAGAGTTCTACAGTACCTTCGACCACACCTTCCTGGCGATGTATCCCAGCTTTATCGAACAGTTCAATGCCCTCCTCAAAGAAGACGCCCGCATATATCCTCCCAAGGGAAAGCTGAATACTGAACTCCGCATTTTCGCCCTCATCCGTCTGGGAGTGGATGATTCCAAGAAGATAGCCGAGATGCTGGACTACTCTGTCAGCACGATCTACAATTACAAGGTTTCCATCAAGAACTCCGCTCTTGGAGAACGCGACAAGTTTGAGGAAAAGGTAAAAAGTATTGAAAAGTAGCGATTCGAGTACTATAATCCCACTACTTTTTAATCCTTTTAAATTCTTTTAATAAGCTGTCTGTCAGGCAGATAACCACCACTTTCAAATACTTTTTTTTTATTATGCGCGCGAGATGTTGCATTAGTGCCTAATATTGCCGTTGACTTCGTGTCGGACACACATTATCAACAACAATAACAAACGCACAACCCAAACAAATCGCGTATGAAAAGAATTGCCTCCCTAATCCTTGCATTAGGATTGAGCCTGGCTGCATTCGCTCAGAACGTCGCCGTCAGCGGCGTCGTACTGGACGATGCACGCCAACCCATTGTCGGCGCATTTGTAGTCGAGCAGGGAACCAGCAATGGAACTGTCACCGGTGTGGACGGAGGATTCTCCCTCCGCGTCAGCGGCAGCGTTACCCTGGAGATCTCATGTATCGGCTATGTGACCCAGGCCGTTGCTGCCAGCCCTGACCGCACGCTGGAAATCATCCTCCAAGAAGATTCCGAGATGCTGGAAGAGACTGTAGTCATCGGCTATGGAGTTCAGAAGAAATCCGTGGTTACGGCCGCCATCTCTTCGGTAACATCCGATGACTTGAAGGTCCAGTCCCAGAACAGGGTGGACAACATGCTGCAGGGTATGACCTCCGGCGTCCAGGTCACCCAAACCTCAGGCGCCCCGGGCGCAAGCTCGACGGTGATCGTCCGCGGTATCGGCTCCATAAACCATGCGTCCCCGCTCTATATCGTTGATGGCATGCCCGCCGGAAGCATCGACTACATCAACCCCAACGACATCGATCGTATCGACGTGCTCAAGGATGCCGCTTCCGCAGCCGTATACGGCGCCCGCGCGGCCGACGGCGTAGTCCTGGTCACCACCAAGTCCGGTGCTGCGGGAAAGACCGTCGTCAACTACGACTTCTCCTATGGCCTCCAGAACCCCTGGCGCAAACCCGCCGTGCTCAATGCCACGGAATATGCCATTATGATGAACGAGGGTATGCTCAATGCGGGCAACGCTCCCATCTATGACAATCCCTATGCACTTGGTGAAGGAACCGATTGGGTGGAGGCGATTTTCGACAAGAACGCCCCCGTCGTCAAGCACGACCTCAACATCTCCGGAGGCACCAACCGAATCAATTACAGCGTTTCCGGAGGCTACCTCTCCACGAAAGGTACGATAGGCGGAAGATTCGACCAGTCCTATTATGACAGGATGACGGTGCGCGAGAATATCGGCATCACCCTCTTTGACGAGTCCGAATCCCGCAACTGGCTCAACAAGCTCACTCTGAGCAACCAGATCTCCTTCGCGCACATCAAGTCGGCCAGCATTTCGGCCAACTCTGAATATGGTTCTCCGCTGGGCTCCGCCCTCGGCATGTCTCCGCTGGATCCCATTTATGCCGATGCCGCCGAAGAGGCACGCTACCAGTCGCTCTATCCGGCCGGCTATCCTTATATAATCCGCAACAGCGAAGGTGTGGCTTATTTCATCGCCGACGGCGGTACCTATAACGAGCAGGCCAACCCTATCGCCATGCTGGACCGTCCGCACGGCTACAGCAGCACGGACAAGATCGTCGGCGGCCTGACCACCGAACTCCAGCTGATCGACGGTTTGAAATTCCGCAACGCCATCACCCTTGACCTCTCCTATGTCTATGGACACAGCTATACCAAGCAGTATTTCCTGACCTCGAAGAGCTACAGCCTGGATACCGTCACCTCGAGTACGGTGTATGACAAGAACGGAAACGCATCGACCGTGGAAAAGATCAACTACGGTTCCTCCGCTTCCCAGACCATGAACCGCTATTACAGCTATCAGGTTGAAAACACATTGATGTATGACAAGGTGTTCGGCAAGCACACCTTGAACGTGGTGCTCGGACAGTCCGCCTACATGTCTTCATCATCGTATCTTGGAGCTTCCTCTCTCGGCCTCCAGTATCCCGACGACCCCTGGAAGATCAGCGTGGACAACACTCTCGGTCAGCAGAGCGACGGCGACCGCAACGGATGGGGCCGCTGGAATTCAATTCCTTACAGCATCCTCTCCTATTTCGGTCGCGTTTCCTACAACTATGACGGACGCTTCCTCGCCCAGGCTACTGTCCGCCGTGACGCTTCCTCGCACTTCGGTCCTAACAACAAGTGGGGTACCTTCCCGTCCGCATCCCTTGGATGGAACGTCAAGAACGAGGGGTTCCTGAGGTATAATCCGGTCATCTCCATGGCCAAGCTCCGCGCTTCCTGGGGTATCAACGGAAAGGACAACCTCAGCGACTTCCTGTATGCCGTCTATGCACAGTCCAACAACAACTATGTCTTCGGTTCCGGCGCCAACGGCACCGAGAGCATCAATATCGGCGTGAAGGCCTCAGGCCTGGCCAATCCCAACGCTAAGTGGGAACAGTCCATCCAGACCGACCTCGGTGTCGACCTCGGACTTTGGGGCAACCAGTTCACCGCCACTCTCGACTATTATATCAAGGATGCCTCAGGAATGCTGATGCAGATGCAGGTACCCACCTATGCAGGTGACTCCGCACCTACCGGCAACGTAGGTACCATGCGCAATACCGGTGTCGAAATCGACCTCGGCTACCGCGGCGCTATAAGCGACTTCAACTACGGCGTAAAGCTCAATGCATCCTATAACCGCAACAAGCTCACCAAGCTTGCGGATGATGCCTCCTACATCACTACGGCCAGCCACAAGATCGGTACCCTTACCCGCGGCGAAGTGGGTGAAGTGTTCCCGTACTTCTGGGGCTGGAAGACCGACGGTGTGTTCCAGAACTGGGACGAGGTTAACTCCTATGTGAATAGCGAGGGCAATCTGATCCAGCCCAATGCACAGCCCGGCGACTTCCGTTGGAAGGACATCAACGGCGACGGTGTCATCAACGACAACGACCGCACCAAGCTGGGCAAGGGCATTCCTGACTGGACCTTCGGCTTCACCCTCACAATGGATTGGAAGGGCTTC
>JAFZPY010000116.1 GCA_017552475.1 Bacteroidales bacterium
AATGAGGCAGGATCGCCGATGAGACGAAGCAGGGCGCTGAACGCAAGTGTACCGAAGACGAAAATAAGAGCGCTCCAGAGAGCAGTACGGGCGGTAAGCGGACGAAGATGAATGCCGCCTGAAGTCGTCTGACTGTCTTTCACCCATGTGATGAGCCCGATGACAGAGACCACGACATAATAGATGTTGAGTCCCATGCTGGCGTACAGGCCGCTGGTCCAGAAGACAATGACGGCCGCAGCTGCCGTCAGGATGCCGACAACCCACATGGCGTTTTTTTGAAGGATTTCGAGGATGACGTACAGGACGCCGGTGATGAGTGTGAATATTTCCAGGTACTGGTTCATTTATTGGCTGCTTTTTGGTATTCGGTAGGCGACATGCCGTATTCATCCTTGAACTGCCGGAAGAAAGTCGAGCGGGAGGTGAATCCGCATTTTTCCCACAGCTCTTCGATGTCTGAGGGCTCGGTTGCATCGGTGAGCAGACGGGCGGCATAGGCGAGACGGCTGTGCTTGATGTATTCGTTGATGGTGCGACCGCCACCGTATAAGTGTACGGCCTCGGCAAGATAGTTTGTGTTGGTGCCGAGTTTGGCAGCAAGGGAGGAACGGTCCAGAGGAGTGCTGAACACGTTCTCATCATGCATCAGCTCGCAAAGGCGTGCGTACAGCATCGCGCTACGGTCATCCTTGCGGGCGACATCGGAGGTGATCGCCGCAGCCACGGCCTCTTCCTTTTCCTGCGACTGGCGGATGATTGCATACAGCTGGGCGTTCTTCGCGCTGAGGCGCCTGTTGGCCCTGAGGCTTACGAATACGAGCGAGAGCAGGATAAGAGGGATGGTTATGGCAGACAGGGTCCTGCCAAGGTAGAGGTTGGACTGGAGAGTGTGAGCCTTCACCTCGTAGGACTGGCGGATTTCTTCGATAGCATCCTGCACGGATACGGAACAGAGAGAATCACGCATGGGAGACAGCAACTCTATCGCGCTGCGAAGATATTCGACGGCTGTCAGATCATTGTCATATATGGTGTACACCCTGCCCAGGCAGAAGTCCGCAAGGCCACGGCCATAGTCGGAGCTGTCGGCGGTCGCCTCCCTGAGCATAGCATTAGCCTCAGATATGGCCGAAATATTGTCACCGGAAATGATAAGTGAGTCAATCACACGGTATTTCATACCGTAATACACGTACGAACCCGGTCCCTGTCTGGCTGACAGGACGATTGCACACATAGAAAGCACAACTAATAAAGTTATTTTCCTGAGCATTTTCATACGCAACTGCGAAAATAATAAAAATATCACTAATTTTGCAACCGAATTTCCGAAAAACATACAAAAGAAATGGATAAAAAAAGTTACGCTCTCGGAATGAGCATCGCAAACAACCTCCGCTCCTCCGGTGTCACCACCCTTGACGCAGCCAGTTTCGCAGAAGGAGTGGCAGATACACTTTCCGACGGAAAGGCAAAACTCACGATAGAAGAAGCGGGAGATATCCTCGAAAAACTCTTCAAGGAGCTGGAGGATGAAAAAGCAGCCGACCAGGCCGCCGTGGCCGCAGCATTCAAGGAAGAAGGCGAGAAATGGCTTGAGGACAACGCCAAACAGCCCGGTGTCAAAATCACTGCCAGCGGCCTCCAGTACAAAGTCATCAAGGAAGGCACCGGCCGCAAGCCCGGTCCCTCCGACACCATCCGCTGCCACTACGAAGGCACCTTTACCACAGGCGACGTATTCGACAGCTCATACAAGAGGGGCGAGCCAATTGAATTCGCCCTCAACCAGGTAATACGCGGCTGGACCGAAGGCCTCCAGCTCATGAGCGAAGGCTCCACCTACGAGCTCTACATCCCCTATCAGCTCGCATACGGCGAACGCGGAGCCGGCGGAAGCATTCCTCCCTGCGCTGCCCTCAAATTCAAGGTTGAGCTCATCAAAGTACTCTGATAATGCGCCTCACAGCGCTAATAGCAGCAATCCTTTCCGCTTCCGGGGTCTATGCCCAGGAGGCGGTTTTGCGTGAATCGCACATCACCGCCGTCCGCAGCGTCATCGCTCCCACCGACACCATCAGCGGCTCCAGACTCCGTTCCGCCACCGACGCAGCCGATGCCATACGTTCATTCACCGGCCTGCAGGTCAAGGACTATGGCGGTGTGGGAGGCCTGAAAACAATCAACGTCCGCAGTCTCGGCAGCGAGCACGTCGGCGTCTTCATCGACGGTATCCGCATCGACAATGCCCAGAACATGCAAGTCGACCTCGGCCGCTTCTCCACCGACAATCTCTCCTCCATCGAACTCTATGGCGGACAGAAAAGCGCCATCCTCCAGAGCGCAGTCGAATATGGCAGCGCCACCGCCGTCCACCTGATCAGCGACACACCCGCCCGGAATGCCGCAACAGTAAGAGTCCGCGGCGGCTCCTTCGGCACCCTGAGCCCGTCATTCCGCATTGACCGCATCTTCAGGCAACACCTATACGTCACATTTGACGCCGCCCTCACATACTCCGACGGGCGCTACCGTTTCCATGACAATTACCCCGGCCACGACACAGTCATGGTACGCACCAACACCGACATTCGTTCCGCCCGCGCAGAAGCCCGCATGGGCCGGAAAACATGGCATCTGCACGCCTATGCTTACGATTCCGAACGCGGCCTCCCCGGTCCCGTCGTACGCCGCGCCAGCGCCCTCCCCCTCAGCCTCGACCGCCAGAGCGACCGCAACCTCTTCCTTCAGGGCTCCTGGCGACACACCTTCACATCCGCCTGGGACATTGCGCTCAAAGGCAAGCTCACCCGCGACTACATCCGCTACCGCACCGACCCCGAACACGACCCCCAGTCAATGCCGATAGACGTCTATTACCGTCAGCATCAAGCATATACCTCCATAGCAACAAGCATCCGCCTAACCCCTTTCTGGCAAGCCGCCATTGCCAGCGACATCCAATACAACACACTGAATTCCAACGCCCGCGACTTCACCCTCCCCCGCCGGCTCACCGCCTTCTCGGCCATCTCCACCTCCATCTCCAAAGGCCCTCTCAACGCATCCGCCAGCCTCCTCCACACCATTGCAGCCGACCTCTTCCGCAACACCTCCGCCGGAGCCTGGACACGCACCAACACCACCCGCCGCGCCTTCACCCCCTCCCTCATGGCCTCCTACACCAGCAATAGCTTCACCATCAACGCCTTCGTCAAACGGTCCTACCGTCTTCCATCTTTCAACGACCTCTACTACACCATCGTAGGCAACTCCCTCCTCTCTCCCGAAAAAGCCACCCAGTACAACATCTCCGCCCGTTTCCATACAAACATCAACGCCAACACCGCAGTCACCGCCCGGCTCGAAGCCTACCACAACCGTATGCGCGACAAAATCGTCGCAGTCCCCACCGTCAACCAGTTCCGGTGGAGCATGTACAACATCGGTCGCGCAGACATCAACGGAGCCGAGGCCCAGTTCTCCGTCCGTCATGACGACACCAAAGGCATCGACATACGCTACACATACCAGCAGGCCCTTGACCACTCCAATAAAAAAAGCCTCACCTACGGCGGTCAGATTGCCTACATTCCACTCCACAGCGGGTCCGTCAACGCCGACATCACACTGCACGGCTGGCGCCTCGACATCACCACGGTCCTCACCTCCGAGCGCTGGAGCAACTCCGCCAATATCAAAGACTACCGCATCGCCCCCTGGTGGACCCTCGACGCCCGCATTTCCCGCACCATCGGGCGCATCACCCTCCGTGCCGACCTAAAGAATATTTTCAACAAACAATACTGCGTCGTGCAAGGTTACCCCATGCCCGGATTTAATATATTAGGATATCTCGGATATGATTTCTAATTTTACACTATAATTTAACACACACAAAACTCATGAAACACAAAATTTCACTGCTCGTATGCGCATGCGTCCTCTCGGCAGGGCTGACAGGATGTATGAAAGACGGCGAAAACTCCGGCGTCACAATTACCTCCCAGGATGAAACCCTTGCGGGTATCGTTGTTACAGCAGGTGACCAGACCACGCCCCTGTACAAACTATTCGTGGTCAATGAAGGACAGATGGGCACCAACAATGCCTCCGTCGATTTCCTCCGCTTCAAGGACGGCAAATACGTCCTCAACTCCTACTCCCAGATGAACGACGGTGCAGCCCTCGGTGATGTCGCCAACGACTGCAAGATCTACCTCAACTCCGTCTGGGTGCCCGTCACCAACTCCGGCATCCTCGAAGTCTTCAGCGCAGTCAACGAGATCAAGATTGCGTCCATCACCATCCCCTCGCCCCGCAACGTCGCATTCTACGGCAGTTACGCCTATGTCACATCCTACGCAGGAGCCGTCTATGGCGGTGAAAACAGACTCGGCGCCCTCTACAAGGTTGATCTCAACAACGGCCAGACCGCCGGCAACATCGAAGTCGGCTACCAGCCCGAAGGCATAGCCGCCGGCGAAAACGGCCACCTCTACGTCGCCAACAGCGGCGGCTACACCGCAGGATACGACAACAGGCTCTCCATAATCAACGCTACCACATTCTCAGTGGAAAAGGATATCGAAGTCGCACCCAACCTCAAAGAGGTATTCTACGACTATGACAATGACCTCGTCTGGGTCACCTCAATGGGCAACTTCAACGATGTTCACAGCGGCATCTACGCAATCAACGCGCTCAACGGCACCCTTTTGGCCAACGACGAAGATCTTGCCGCAGTGCGCTACTCCTGTGCGACATTCCCCTATGACGGTTATCTCTATGTAATCGGCAATGACAACGAATACGACTGGACCGGTGAGCCCGCCTACAATCTCTACAAGATCAACTCATCCACCCGTACAGTCGAGAAAAAGGTTTCTTTCTCCACCTCAGAGTTTGGCGATAACCACATCGCACCCTACGGCATCTGCGTCAACCCTCTTGACGGCACCATATACATCTCCGACGCCGGCGACTACAAGACGCCCGGCAAGGTGGTATGCTACGACAAAAACCTCAATTTCCAGTGGGAGACCAATACAGGCGTATGCCCCGGACACATGGCTCTCTATGCCTTGGTCTACTAACAGGCTACATTAAATACTCACTCATATCATCTCCTCTTTCAAGTCCCTCGCGGACTATGGTAGAGGAGATGTTTACCATCGGGGCGTCAAGAATCTCTATATCATACATGTGATTCACGAGATTCTCAAAACCGGGATACCCCCGCACCTCGTGGCACTCCCTCATAAGCGCCTCGCGGGTCGCTTTCAGGTCAATTCCCTTTCGGGGGAACACGGCTACGCCGTAATCAATGAGAATACGCGGGAAGTCCCTCCACTTGTGAATACCTTCCAGATTATCAGCTCCTATGACGAGGGTAAACTCATTGTCAGGCTCTCTTCGCCTCAAAGCGTCGAGGGTCTTTATCGTATATTGCGGAGGAGCCATGTGAAGTTCGATATCATCCACCCAGACACGAAGTTCAGGATGGCGCTTCACCGCCGACACGGCGGCTTCGTACCTGTCCTTGGCTGAATCCGCCGAGATAGTGCTTTTTATCGGATTTTTAGGAGAGACTATGAGGTATACCCAGTCAAACTTCTTCTCCTTTGTCAGAAATTCAATTATGGCCTGATGACCGATATGTAAGGGGTTGAAAGACCCCGGGTACACCGCAATTTTCATCATTTAAGGAAGTTATCGACAATGCTCTCCGCCTTGGAGTAGGCCTCGTCAAGATTGTCGTTCACCAGCACGACGTCAAACTTCGGGGCGTATGTCATCTCCTCCGCGGCCTTGTCCACGCGCCTGGCGATATCCTCTGCGCTGTCCGTTCCGCGGGTAACAAGTCTTCTGCGAAGCTCTTCCACGGAAGGGGCCTGAATGAACACGGACAGGGCCTTGTCGCCGAAATAGCGCTTGAGATTCACTCCGCCCTTGACATCCACGTCAAAGATAATAACATGTCCCTTGGACCATATACGTTCAACCTCCGATTTAAGAGTGCCGTAGAACCGTCCGGGATAGACTTCCTCATACTCCACGAACTTGTCCTCCTTTATCATTGAACGGAACTCTTCTTCGCTGAAGAAATAGTACTCGACTCCGTGCCTTTCCTGTCCGCGCGGGGAACGGGATGTAGCTGATATTGAGAACTCTATTTCAGGGTGCAATCCGAGGATGTGATTGACTATCGTACTCTTGCCGGAACCTGACGGGGCGGAAAAAATCAGGACTTTATTGCTCATGTTTGTTATTCTTTTCCGCAAATTTAGTAAATTTGCGCGTCATTTACGAAAATGGCAGAAATATTGCAGCGTTAGCGCCGGTTAGAAAAATCATTCAAAACCTATAATAATTATGGTATCATTCAAAGAAATTGGCCTTGTGAACACCCGCGAGATGTTCAAGAAGGCCGTTGCAGGCGGCTATGCCATCCCTGCCTTCAACTTCAACAATATGGAGCAGCTCCAGGCCATCATCATGGCTGCAGCTGAGACCAAGTCTCCCGTCATTCTTCAGGTGTCCAAAGGCGCACGCAACTACGCCAACCAGACCCTCCTCCGCTACATGGCAGAGGGCGCTGTAGAATACGCCAAGGAGCTTGGTTGGGAAAAGCCCCAGATCGTCCTTCACCTCGACCACGGTGACAGCTTCGAGCTTTGCAAGAGCTGCGTAGACATGGGCTTCTCTTCCGTAATGATCGATGCTTCTTCCCTTCCCTACGAAGACAACATCGCTCTCACCAAGAAAGTTGTTGACTATGCTCACCAGTATGACGTGACCGTAGAGGCTGAGCTCGGCGTTCTCGCCGGCGTTGAGGATGAGGTTGCCGCTGAGGAATCTCACTATACCCGTCCCGAGGAGGTTATCGACTTCGCTACCCGCACAGGCTGCGACTCCCTCGCCATCTCCATCGGTACCAGCCACGGTGCTTACAAGTTCAAACCCGAGCAGTGCACCCGTGACCCCAAGACCGGCCGTATCGTACCCCCGCCGCTCGAATTCGACGTTCTCCACGAGATTGAGAAGAAGCTCCCCGGATTCCCTATCGTACTCCACGGCTCTTCTTCCGTTCCCCAGAACTATATCGACATCATCAACGCCAACGGTGGCAAGCTTCCCGATGCAGTAGGTATTCCTGAGGAGCAGCTCCGCGAGGCTTCCAAGAGCGCTGTCTGCAAGATCAACATCGACTCTGACTCCCGTCTCGCCATGACCGCCGCTGTACGCAAGGTCTTCGCAGAGAAGCCCGGTGAGTTCGATCCCCGCAAGTATCTCGGACCTGCACGTGACGAGATGAAGAAGCTCTACATGGACAAGATCGTCAACGTTCTTGGTTCCAACGGTAAAGCTGAATAATTCAATACACTCCCTATACGTTCAGAGGCTGCGCCAACCGGCACAGCCTCTGTTATTTTATGTCGCTCATTTTATGCTTTGTATTTCGCGGCTTGTTCAGCGATCAGGGCAGCGTCATCAAAGTAGTTGATCTTCATAGCGTCACGCATCTCGTGAAGAGTCTGTGCAGCCACAGCCGCGGCGTCCTCACTTCCCTTGCGGAGAATCTCATAAACGCCGGGGATATTCTGTTCCCACTCGTGACGGCGGGCGCGGATAGGTTCGAGACGGTCATTAAGCACGGCAAGAAGGAACTTCTTGCACTTGACATCGCCAAGACCGCCTCGACGGTAGTGTTCCTTCACTTCGTCAAGATTCTTGTACTCAGGCCAGAACTTCTCGAAATCACCTTCTTCGCAGAAAGCGTCGAGATAAGTGAACACTGTATTTCCCTCCACCTTGCCGGGGTCTTCAACCTTAAGGTGACCGGGATCCGTGTACATTGACATCACCTTCTTCTTGAGCTCGTCAGGAGTATCGCTGAGATAAATGCAGTTGCCGAGAGACTTTGACATCTTGGCCTTGCCGTCGATGCCAGGAAGCCTGCGGCAGGCAAGATTGGAAGGGAGCATTATCTCCGGCTCCACAAGCACGTCGCCGTAGGTACCGTTGAAACTGCGTACAATTTCGCGGCACTGTTCAAGCATAGGTTCCTGATCTTCGCCGACAGGCACGGTCGTCGCCTTACAGAAGCAGATGTCGGCAGCCTGGCTGATAGGATAAGTGAAGAATCCCACAGGGACGCCGCTGCCATAGGCCTGCTCTTCGGCACCTTCACCGAAGCCACGCATCTTGATCTCTGTCTTCACTGTAGGATTGCGCTGCAGACGCGCCACGGTGACGAGGTTGGAAAAATATTGAGTCATCTCATGGAGCTGGGGCACCATGCTCTGGATGAAAATAGTCACCTTGGAGGGATCAAGTCCCACTGAGAGATAGTCAAGAGCTACCTCTATGACATTTTGACGGACTTTTTCAGGATTGGAAGCATTGTCGGTAAGAGCCTGCACGTCTGCGATAAAGACATACATCTTATCATAATCGCCAGCGTTCTGCAGCTCCACCCTGCCGCGCAGTGAGCCTACATAATGTCCGACGTGAAGCCTGCCGGTAGGACGGTCGCCTGTAAGTATGATTTTTCCCATAGTGTTTCTGATTTCAGTCTGCAAATATAGCAAAAATCAGATACAAACAGAGCCTTAGAAGCTTCTTAAAAAGCCTTGATGCGGCACATTATTCCGGCTGCGAACCTGTTTGTCGTAAAGTCCGCGAGCCCCGAGGCAGCATTGAGATCCACCTTTTTCCCCTGATACATCACAAACACTCTCATATCCTCACCCTTTATTGGATAATACTCCAGCCCGGCGAAATACCCGAGCGCCTTGCGGTACCGCCCCGGTCCGTCTTCTCCCGACACCCCGGTACTCTCATATGAACCGTTGAAGAACACATTCCACGACGGTGCAAACTGCCAGTCTGCCTTAGTCACGAACGAATCATACGCCACATTACTCAAAGCCCTTCCAAAATCCTCAGACACGACATAATGGCTGTCAACATCATCCCTGACGCCATAATAATCCACATACCACTGGACCCGTCCGAAATCCAACTTGGTACCAAGGGTGACCAGGCGGGAATAATTACCCTTTGAAACATTCTGTAAGCCTGTTGCCCATCTTGTATACAACAAGCCATCCAGCATAGTGCCGTTCCAGTTCACAATGTAAGTAAAAGGAAAGCCTTCATGATGAGTCCCGCGGGTATTTGTCATCTGGAACTGGAGCTCGTGCCACACCGACGGCCTCCACGCGTATGTCAGTCCCATGGTGAACACGTCGGCCATATTATTGACCAAATCGCAATACCTGTACACATGCAAAGGATTCTCGTCATATTCAAAACCGCCCCACGCCTGTCCCTGCTTGCCGAAAATGACAGAATGCGACTCATTGAACCTCCAGCCGACATACATAAAATCAGTCGCGCCGGTGGTATTGTCCGTCCGTGCGCTCTCAGGCACGAAATTCAAATGATGCCTGATCCTGTAAAATGCATGCTCTCCCACATTACCCGTAAACTCCAGGCGGAAATGCCTCGTCTCATACCGTCCGGACCAATCTCCGCCAAAATCATCGACGGCCATAAGGCCCTGATAGTTAATATAGAAATTAAGCCTTTCCTTCTGAGCCCCTGCGGCAGTGCCGAAGGCTAGAAAGATAAAGAAAACCAATATAGTCTTTTTCATGTCATAAAGATACGAAAAAACATTTTCTTAGTTGCAATTTTTAATTAAATTTGCATCATTAGATAATAATTGCAATATGCAAAACACAAACTTCAGACTCGAATCAGACCTCATCGGCGAGCTTCAGGTTCCCGCAGAGGCCTACTATGGTGTCCAGACACAGCGTGCCTTGAACAACTACAAGATATCCAACACCAGGATGTCCGACTATCCCGAATACATCATTGCGATGGCATATGTCAAAATGGCCGCAGCCGCTGCCAACGCCGAACTCGGTGTCCTTGACCGCACCATCGCCGACGCCATCATCAAAGCCTGCCGCGAGATCGTTGACGGAAAATTCCACGACCAGTTCCCCGTCGACATGATGCAGGGCGGCGCCGGCACCTCCGTCAACATGAATGCCAACGAGGTCATCGCCAACCGCGCCCTTGAGCTCATGGGCCACAAGAAGGGCGAATACCAGTTCTGCTCACCCAATGACCACGTCAACTGCGCCCAGTCCACCAATGACGCCTACCCCACCGCATTCCGCTACACCTTTGTCCGCATGAACAAGATCCTCGTCGCAGCCCTGCAGGAGCTCATCAACTCCTTCATGACCCAAGGCGAAGAATTCAAGG
>JAFZPY010000117.1 GCA_017552475.1 Bacteroidales bacterium
GGGGCGGGGATTGTGGCAAAGAACTTCCGCCTCCGGCCCCCATCGGTCCCGTCAATCCACAGCCGAATCCCAATCCCAACCCCGACCCGGGCAGCGAGACAGTCACTCCGCTCGGCAAGAACTGGGAAGCCAAAAAAATTGACGAAGGCATCATTTATCACAGTTTCTCCGGTGCCGATGAAATCTCCGGCAAGATGCAGCAGGTATTCGTAGTCGACGTTGACCTTAACAACCCCAACTACAAAGTCCAGCTCGTCTACACCTCTCCCCGCGAGGTGACTTCAGAGGCATTCCGTAAAAACAGCGCCATTGCCGCGATGAATGCCAACTATGAGCCGGGCTCCATATACATTCGTGTAAATGGAGATGTCAAGTCTAACCTTCCCAATACGACCATCGGCGACACCGGCGTAGCCAACTGGAAAAGTGAAGCCGCATTCTCCTCCAACAGGGAGCGCGGCATCGGCATCCACTATATCGGTTCGCAGAAAAAAGGAGAAAAGACCGTAGCGGAACAGCGCCAGTGGTGCTCAAATGCATCCCTCACAGAGATGCCCGACCTCATCACCAGCGCCCCTATGCTGATTGACAACTACAACAAGCTCGGCGAAAACTTCTGCGACTACACCATGTCATCCGCAGATGTCAACAGTCTCAACTCCGAGCACCCCGACCGTCATCAGAGAGTCCGTCATCCCCGCAGCGCCGTCGCACTCACCGAAAGCGGCCATTTTCTGCTATTCGTAGTTGACGGACGTTCCAACGTCAGCGTCGGCATGTCCGCCCGCGAACTGACAAGGTTCCTCGTAAAATGGTTCAATCCACAGTACGCTCTCAACATGGACGGAGGCGGCTCATCCACGCTCTGCGTAAAGGGCGAGGGCGACCCCACTACCCATGTGGTCAACTACCCTTGCGACAACCTGACCGACAAAAACCACCCCGACCATGACGGCCAGCGCTCACGCGACGTACATTTTGTAATTCTAAAGAAATAGGGCATGACAATCAAATCCATGCTTTTTGCCGCTCTCGCAGGGGCCGTCCTCGTGACGGCTTCTTGCGGCGGTAAAGACGACTACAACAACGATATCGCTCCCGAGCCGCCCACGCCCGGGAAAAACACACACAAAGGTCCATCCGTCATCTTTATCGGTGACAGCATCACATGGCAATGGACCCGCAGCGGATTCCATCCGGAATACTTCAACACCCACGGCTACGTCAACAAAGGCATCAGCGGCAACACCACCGTCCAGATGCACGGCCGTTTCCAGGACGACGTCATCGCCCTGGACCCTTATTGCGTTGTCATTGAAGGCGGCACCAACGATATTGCCAAATACTCCGACGACAGCATTCTCAATCGTCTTGAAGAGATGGTTGACATGGCACTGGCCAAGAAAATCGACGTCGTACTCGGCTCCGTTCCACCCTCCAACCTCTTCCCCAAAGTTCCCGGTTTCCGCCCGCAGGACAGAATTGCACCGTTAAATGCAAAAATAAAGGCTCTTGCGACTTCAAAAGGCATAGTTTATGCGGACTACTATTCCGTTCTGGTCGATGATGAGCTTGGACTCAAGACAGAATACCAGAAAGACACCGTACACCCTAACAAACAAGGATACATGGCTATGGAGACAGTCATTGAGCCCATTCTGGCCAATATCCTCAAGAAAAACAACTAAACTCACACATGAAAACACTGATGAAACAGGCTGCGTTCCTTATCCTTCTCGCAGTCACCTTCAGCGCTGCAGCCAATCCCACCCCGGGCGACGGCTGGACAGTAAACAAGATCAACGATGCCATCACCTACTACACATTCTCAGGCATTGAAGAGATCTCAGGCTCTCCGCAGCAGATCTATGTCATCGAGCAGGATCTTTCCAACCCCCGCTATGCGCTGCGTTTCTCCTATTCCGATCCTAAAGTACCAACATCTGACATTCTGAAGCGCTACGATGCCATCGCAGCCATGAACGCCGGCTACGAATCACAATCCATCGTCATCAAAGTCGAAGGCGAAATGCGCTCCTGCATGCCATACGATGTCATCATAAACCACGAGACGGTTCCCAACTGGAAAAGCGAAGGCGCAGTCTATACCGACGGCGGCCAGAATGTCAACATCGCTTTCTCCGGCAAAGGCATGACCATCGCCGAGCAGCGCGAATTCTACCGCACCTCCACTGAGCCCAACATCCTCACGAGCTCCCCGATGCTGATTGACGACTACAATCCCGTCGGCCTCACCTTCGTAGACCCCTACCTCACCCATGAACAGCTTGAAGCACTGGACTACGAAGACCCCCACCGCCATCAGGGCGTCCGTCACAACCGCACCGCGGTCGCCAAGACAGCCGACAACCATCTGCTCCTCATCGCCGTTGACGCGCGCCACGAAGGCATCAGCGAGGGCATGAGCGCAGCGGAGTTCACAGACTTCATCATCAAATGGTTCAACCCGCAGTACGCCCTCAATATGGACGGCGGCGGCTCCACCACCATGTGCGTCCGCGGCTACGGCGAGCCGTCCACCAACGTAGTCAACTACCCCACCGACAACGGGACATACGACCATTTCGGCGAACGCCGTCGCGACACCCACTTCTACATCGTAGAGCTCCCCGGATGCTCCGACCCTGAAGCCGGCCGTCCTACCACCCAGAACACACTCTGCGGCCTTGATGCCATCTACGACATGACTCCCAAAGAGCTCACACCTGCTCCCAAAGGCTACAAACCCGCATTCATCCAGCACTACGGCCGTCACGGTTCACGCTACGCCTACACCTCTGCCGCCTACTCTGTCCCTCTCGAAATGCTTCAGGAAGGCAAGGAGCAGGGCAATCTCACCCCCCGCGGCGAAAAGCTTCTCACCGAGCTTGAAAAATTCTGGGCAAAAGCCAGATACACCGTAGGTGACCTCACGCCCCTCGGCTGGGAGCAGCACCAGTGGATTGCCCGCAACATGGTCAAATCCTTCCCTGATGCATTCAAGGCCGACTGCGTGATTGATGCCTGCTCATCAGCCTCAGTCCGTGCCATCCTGAGCATGTCATCCGAATGCTCCAGCTTCTCCCGTGAACTGCCCAAAGCCAGGATATACGCCCATCAGGGCATCCTTGACATGCAGGCAGCCCGTCCCAACGACCGCAAGAACCCCTTTATATACAAAGGCGAACAGGCAGAATTTCCCTACAAGGAGAGTTCTTACTCGTTCTTCTTCCGACATTTCCCTCAGTATGAGGACGTACTCGGCCGCCTCTTCAAAGAGCCGTCCAAAAGCCTTATCGGCCGCAACGCCTACGATGTCATGTTCTACTACTACATGTTTGTCTGCGGCATGAACAGCGTCCCGGATGACGAGAAAATCGACATCACGGGACTCCTCACACCGGAAGAATACTGCACCCTCTGGGAAATCGACAACTATGAGCGCTACAACGAGTACTTCTACTACAAGACTCCCTGTTCATCCATCGTTGACGACATGATTGCAAAAGCCGATGCACGCCTCTTCAATGGCAACACCGGTGCAGACCTCCGCTTCGGACACGACCACGTAGTAATGTCTCTCCTCATGATCATGGATATCGATGACTACGACACTGCACCCGCATCACAGGACGACCTCGCGGCATATTTCAAGTCATACCGTTCCCCCATGGCAGCCAATCTCCAGATGGTATTCTACACATCCAAAAACGGAGGAGAGCCGCTCGTGAAGATTCTTCTCAACGGCGAAGAGGCTCGCTTTGGCAAACTTGCCACCGCCCAGGGTCCCTACTACAAGTGGTCCGACCTCAAATCCTATCTCGAAAGCCGTATAAATCTTTTTGTCACCGAAAAATAAAGCATGAAAAAGCTCCTTTTCCTTGCGCTCCTGCTCTGCTCACTGCCCCTTGCCGGCTTTGAACATCAGGCGCTTTGGCCCAAAAACCGTATGCCGGACGCCCAGCCCGGACAGATTGCCGCCATGACTTCCGAGTCAGAAGCCGACGGCTTCAAACCGGAAAAACACCGAATGCCCTATCTGGAATGGTTCGACAAGCCGGAAAATCCCAACGGAGCTTGCATGATACTCATCTCCGGCGGTTCCTATATGAACTGCTGCGATGTCAATCTGATAGAGAAATGGCGCAAAGAACTCACCGGACTCGGTGTCCAGTGCGTCAATCTCGTGTACCGCACCCCGCGCCCTGACGGTCTTCCCATTTACCAAAGTGCATGGGAAGACGGTCAGAGAGCTGTCCGCCTCGTACGCGCCCAGGCCGCTAAACGCGGCTACGACCCCGATAAGATCGGTGTCATCGGCATGTCCGCCGGCGGCCACCTCACCCTCCTCCTCGCCACCTCTGCCGAGACTCCGGCATACGACAGGGTTGACAATATCGATGACATTCCCTGCCATATCAACTGGGCGATAGCCAACGCCCCGGCCTACGTCACCACAGACGCCGTATCCGGCACCAAAGCGACCCGCCAGGGCTATGGTCCCGATGTCACGATATCTGACGTTTTCAAATTTGACGGCCACACCTGCCCCGTCAGCCTCCATCACGGCGGCAATGACCCCTACTCTCCCAACGGCTCCACCCTCGTCTATCGCGAACTACGCAAGAAAGGCATTCCTGCCGAGCTTCACCTCTATCCCAATAAAAAACACGGGGCCTTCGGCTTCGAGCGCGCCGTAGAATTCATGAACCAGATGGGATTTCTCGGCGAACCGGAGCCAGAAGTCGAAATATACGACCGCTTTCCCGACGACAACGCCCGGGCTGAATATATCAAAGAAGACATCTGGCCCGAAGGTAAGACACCGGATTTCCAGAAGGAGCAATGCACGCCCTACATCGAATGGCATATTCCCGCCGTCCGCAAGTCCGACGCCATCCAGATAATCTACTCCGGAGGATCCTACGAGGGCAACGGTCCTGAGAGTTTCGAAGTGATGCCCGCCAGACGATACCTCAATTCTCTCGGTATCACCGTCGTCACCATGAAATACCGCACTCCCCGTCCTGCCGCCCCGCTCGCAAAGCACACCACCGCATGGCAGGACCTCCAGCGCGCCATCCGGCTTGTCCGCAGTGAAGCCGCTTCCCGCGGCCTCGACCCGGACAAGATAGGGATCATGGGTTCCTCCGCCGGCGGTCACCTCACCGTCATGGGCGTCACCTCCTCCCGCCACCAGAGCTACCTGCCCATCGATGACATTGACAAACTGTCCTGCAGAGTACAATGGGGCATCGGCATCTACCCCGCCTACCTGCTCACTGACGGCCTTGACTGGTTCAACACCACCGGAGGCAACGACGACTCAGCCATCCTCGCGCCCGAATTCTCCTTCGACCCCGACACCGCTCCGATGCTTCTCATCCACGGCGACGCCGAC